>CAXTEW010000035.1:15238-15503 GCA_964243175.1 uncultured Acidobacteriaceae bacterium | reverse complement strand
GTGTCTTGGGGACATCGAGGCCAAAGAACTCCATCAGCGTGCCGCTGAGATCGATGTGTGAGACGAGAGAATGCGATACGGCATTTGGCGGGGCCTTGCCCGGCCACCTTGCAATGAAGGGTATGTGGGTGATCTCCTCATACATGGCCGGCCCTTTATCTTCGAGGCGATGTGAACCTAGGAGTACGCCATGATCCGAGGTGTAGATCACCAGCGCATCCGGCTCGCTCTGCACGCTATGGTCGCGCAGACGCCCGATCTCTGC
>CAXTEW010000035.1:0-15228 GCA_964243175.1 uncultured Acidobacteriaceae bacterium | reverse complement strand
GTTTGCGGTCGCCGGGTACCGATTTTCCCTGCGGCGTTCGCGCCTGCTGTAGCGACTCTGCCCAGAGGCGCTGATCCTGCGGCTTGTCTACCAACGAGTCGCCTGTATTGGGATCGCTGGGAAAGACATAGTCCTTGTACATCTCCGTGTATTCCGTGGGACAAAGGCTTGGGCCATGTGGCTCGTCGTACGCAACCACAAGAAGGAAGTCATCCCCCTTGTGGTCACTAAGAAAATCGATGGCGCGACTTGTCACCCGGTGGCCGTAGCACATCTCCGCAGTCCAGGTCGGGTCGTCTCCGGTGGCAGGGTTGCGCGAACGCTGGCGGTCTTTGCGAGAGAGTTCTGTCAGGTAGCGGCGCATGTCGTACCAGTAGGCTCCGTTCCAGCCGGGCGGTGGGCTCCCGGTGTCGAAGTAGTCTGTCCCGGACAGGTGCCACTTACCCACCAATGCGCATTCGATGCCGTGGTCAGACAGGCGCTGCCCGACTGTGTGCGTGGTCTCTCCCAGGGGCATGCTGTTACCCCACACACCGTTCGTGTGCGGGTAAAGCCCCGTCCAGAGAGCAGAGCGCGCCGGGGCGCACACGGGCTGGCAGTTATAAGCCCTTTCGAAGCGGATACCTTCAGACGCCAGCCGATCAAGATGGGGAGTCTTGAGTCCGGTCCGGCGATAACAGTTCAGCATATCCCGCCGTACAGATTCGCCCAGGATGACGATCGCCTGCCTGGGCTCCTTGCCCGCGGTGTCGGCCAGGGCCGTGCCTGTGGTCGCCACACCCGCTGCACCTGCGGACTTGAGGAAGTCTCTACGATTCACGATGGTGTTGCCTCGTTACTTTCTGCCTCTTGCGAGATAGACGATGGTCCGTGCAAATCAGAGCGGGGTAACCAGGGCAGAAGCGGATCCTTTCGCTTCGCTCACGATGACCCTTGGTCATTACAGTAGCGCGGACCCTGCTCCTCTAAACGCCAACGGGGACACCGACGGAACGCTCCCCCACTCCGTCCGGAAACCACTTTGTCAGCATTCCCTGCAGCTGGTCGAGGTCCTGACTGACGCCTCGCGCTGTGTTCGTTATGTTGCGATCGTGCGTCCAGTGCGGCTCATACCAGGAGCAGGCCTCAAAGGTATCACCCTGCTGCCTGCGCCAAAGCTCGGAGACCTGGCGATAGTGCCTGAGCAGCGGCGCATGGGAGCGATCCTCGGCGAGGTTCTTCATCTGGAGAGGATCCTTCAGGTTATTGAACAGCAGTTCTTTCCGATCGCGATGGTAGATGGCATAGGTGTACTGGTGATCGCGCAGTGCTCGCCACTCGGTGCCATCGACCCAAGCCGCGGTAGCTCCCATGCCCTGCATGTGCGCGGGCTGATTGTTAGTGCTGCGGGTACCGAGCGCCGCGCTGCTCAGATCCTGGCCCTCGACTGCATGCGGAACCTTCAAGCCAAGCATGGAGAGCAGCGTGGGCATAATGTCTGGCGTGCCGAGCAATGCATCGGCTTGTGTGTTGGGCCGGATTTTCCCTGGCCACCTCACCAGGAACGGCACGCGCGCGGATTCTTCGTAGAAGATAAGCTTCGCCTGGCGTCCATGCGAACCAAACATTTCGCCGTGGTCCGAGGTAAAGACAAAGATGGTGTTCTCCGTCATGCCACTGGTCTCCAGCGCGCTCAGCAGCCGCCCCAGGTTCCAGTCAAGATTGGCTACCTGTGCGTAGTAAACCTTAAGCCACTCATGCACCCGACGATCGTAATCCGGAGGCAGCTTCTGCCACTCGTCCGCATAGGGATCCTGCACGGTGGAGTAGTTGGGCGCGAGCGGCAGGTCGATGTTGCGGTATAGCTCTGCATACTCGGGGGGCACGTTGTCGAGGCCCCAGGGATAGTGCGGCGGCCCCCAGGAAAGAAAGAGCGCGAAGGGCTCCTGGCTGTTACCCCGGCCTTGCAGGTAGGCAATCGCCGCATCCGTCTGTGAATCCGGCTCGTACTGCCTGCGAAGATGCGGGGTCGCATCGTCGAGGAAGTAGGGTGAGTGATTGTAGAAGTGATTGAAGTTGTAGGCTTCCCAGTGACCATCAAATCCGAGGCGGTACGGGCCGGGTGGGGTAAAGCCATTCTTTACGAGATCGTGATGCCCCTGCTGTGCCGCCCACAGGTGCCACTTGCCTATGTACGCGGTTTGATAGCCGGCCTGTGTGAGCACGTGGCCAAAGCATTCGTGCTCGGGGCTCATGCGGAGCTCGTTGATCACCATGCCGGTGCTGGACTGGTACTTACCAGTCATCAGCGAGGCCCGGTACGGCGCGCACACGGGCGTGGACGAGATGGCCTGGTGGTAGTTCGCGCCCTCGGATGCGAGCTTGTCCATGTGGGGAGTGCGGGCGAAGGAGTCACCGGCGAAGCCGCAGCTGGAGTACCGCAGCTGGTCAGCGAAAACATAGACCAGGTTGGGGCGCCTGGTCTGCGCGGGCTCGCCAAGGGCGCCGGCTCCCAGGGTCACACTGCCTGCAGTCGCGGCGGCTCGCACCATAAAGTCGCGTCGGTTCATGTGTGGTAGCTCACTTTCTTCGCTTCGGTTGATTGGCTTGCACGCGCACGGTAAGTCAGAGACATGGAGTTGCTAAAAATTGAACGCGCCACCAAGCTGGATTTCGCGTGCATCGTGTTGCGTGCCCGTTACCTGGCCGAAGTTGTTGGACGCGACCGTGGACACCGGATTCGCAAATTGTGCGTGATTCCAGGCGTTAAAGAATTCTCCCCTGAAGGTAAAGCGTGTCTCGCGATAGAGCGAAAAGTCCTTGTGTATCCCCACGTCCCAGTTATTCAGGCCTGGTCCGGTGAGGCTGTCAAAGCCGGTGGTTCCGAAAGCCGCGCGCGCACCGTCAGGCAGTGTGCCATTGGGCCCGGTGCGGTTTACGGGATCAAGACTGGGATCGACATAGCAGTTACCCTGCGCCTCGGTTCCGCCTGCCGTTTGTCGCCGTACCCAGTAACCGCCATTGCTGCGAAGGTTCTTGTTTGCGAGCAGTGAGCGACCGTTGCAATAGGTGTTCACCCGGATGACGCCCGGGGACCAGGCCGTGTTGTTGGGCGCGGTGAGGTTGGTAGGATTGCCCTTCTGCATGGTCACGATAGTATCCACATCCCAGCCCCCGACAACCGCGTCAAGCGCTGGTGAGATGCGGTTGCCAAGCGGTCGTCCGCGACCGACAGGGAGCTCCCACACGCCGCTGATCACAAGGGACTGGGGCACGTTGTAAGTGGTCGGGCCGTAGTCGCAATCCGGCAAGCAACTGCGACGCTGGTTCAGCGTTCCGTTGCTGCCTTCCTGCGATGCGGAAAGTGCCTTGGAGTAGTTGTAGTTGGCAAGCAGGCTGAGACCTTTTGCAAACTGCCGCTGGAATTTCACCAGCAGGGAGTTGTAATTGCCGAAGCCAATAGTGTTGACTTCCTGCATGTAGGTGTACTTGCCGTTGTAGGGATTATTGGCGTCGATGCAAAGGTTTGAGCCGGGCGCGGAGCAGTCGAAGGGATTGTAGTTCAGCGGCAGGCGAAATCCTGCGTTGCCTATGTACGCAACGTCGAGCAGGTATCGCGACCCAAACGTATGCTGCACGTCGAAGTCCCATTGCGAGATGTACGGCGAGCGGTAGCCGCTGGAGAGGTACTGGATAGGCCCCGTTATTGCGTTCGCCTGGGGCTGCGTAATTTGTCCGATGGTCACCGAAGGCAGCGTGTTCTGCCCGAGAACATAGGTGGGAGCCGGCTGCGTGTTGGAGACTGCGTTGTTGATCGTGATGTATTGCGAGACAACGGCGTACTGGATGTTCACGGCCTGCTGTGTCGTGTAATAGATCCCCCAACCGCCGCGGATCAAAGTATTGCTCAGCGCGCTGGGCTGATAGCTCAGGCCGATCCTCGGAGCCCAGTTAGTCAGCGTCATGGGGTACACCTCGGGGCTGGTCTGACCGAGCGCGGCGAAGGTCGGCTTGCCGGTGGTGAAGTCGAAACTGTGGAACAGATTCTTGTCAGCGCCGCTCGGGTTAGGCGTGGTATTGCCAAACCAGGCCAGGCCTACGTTGACAGTAAGATTGGGACGCGCCTTCCAGGTGTCCTGTATGTAGGGGTAGGTGGTGGTCCAGCGCACATGCGTGCGCGGCATAGCAATCGACTGCCCGGTGGTGAGATCACCCAGCAGGAAATCTGCGAACGCATTGCCGGTGTTGGCCAGGGTGGAGTAACTGCCGCTGCCATTCGACGCGAGTTGCGCGGTGTAGGTGTCGTTGAAGCTAAAAACCCCGCGGGCATTGGCGTTGGCGCTGGACTGGATAGTGCGCAGGTACGCGAGCTCGACGCCAAACTTGATCTGGTGATCGCCGTGCAGCCAGCTGAAGCTGTCGTGGACCTGGTAGATGTTATCCAGGTTCCCAATCAGTCCAGTGGAGGTGCCGAAGCCGGTGAAGCCGGAGATCGCTACACCCGGCACCCCATTCACATCACCGGTTCCCGTGATGTGAAGTCCCGACTCGAGACCGTTCACCGCGAGGCCCTCGTCGTAGACCGAGTCCCGGATCCCGCCCACCCTGAGCTCGTTGACCTTGGTGGGACTTACCGTCCAGTTCCAGCCAACGTTGACCAGTTCCGTATCCAGGGGATAGGCCGTGCCCTGCCCGGGAAAGAGGCCCAGAGTATCTGCTGGAGAATTGAGCCAGTTACCCTGGAGGAAGATCTGGTTGCTGGAATTCACGGCGGCGTCAATACGGCCTGTGACCTGGTCAGAGTTCAAGGTTGTTTTCGGCGTACCGCTGACGTTGTTGGGCGTTTCTGCGAGGCTTGATCCGGGCAGATAGTACGCCAGCAATGCTTTTGAGGCTGCGTTGATCCGTGCCGTGGGGATAATGTTGCTGGCAAACTGCGTGCGCTTTCCAGTCGAGGCATTGAAGCTCGCCGGGTCATAGATCGGCGTTGTCACTGCGGAGAAGTCGCCGTTGAACATGGCTGCCGTTGGTGCATACCCCGCCATCACGGCGGACTGTGTCTGGCGATAGCCCTCGTAGTTCGCGAAGAAAAATACCCTGTCCTTCAGGATGGGGCCGCCGACTTCGCCGCCGAACTGGTTCTGGTGGTACGGGCCGGGCGGTATGGGTGCACCGGCGCCGGTGAGTGAGAAGTAGTTGCGCGCTTCCATCTGATTGGTCCGGACAAACTCATAGGCTTCCCCGTGGAAATGATTGGTGCCGCCCTTGGTGACGACATCGACGATGCCCGGGTTAGGTCCAAGATCGGGCATGAAAAAACCGTAGTGGATCTCGAACTGATCGATGGCTCCGGTGGAGATATTGAGCGACGTATTGCCGGCGCGGCTACCCAGCGTTTCGAGCCCATTGACGACATACATCGTGTAGTCCGGTTCGTTGCCGGCGATGTTGAGCGAGAGCGAAGGGTGACCAGTCTGCGCGATGGAGCCATTTGCCGCGCCCGCATTGACCTGGGCTGCGCCGGAGAGCAATCCGAGCTGCAGAAAATTGCGGTCGTTCAGGGGCAGCTGCTCGACACTTTGAGCACCGATGACGGTGCCTAGATCGTTCGATTGCGGGTCGATAAGGTTGGAGAGTCCGCTGGCATCGACGTTGACCGTGGTGGCGGAGGCGGGACTCAGCTTCGCGCTCTCCGTTGCGTGCTGCCCCACGGTGACTTTGAATTGCGAGACCCGGTAAGACGCGAAGTTCTCGCCGCTGAATTCGATCGAATAGATACCAGGTGGAACTGCAGGAAAGAGGTATTCGCCGGAGGAATCGGTGACACTCTTGAGCGCAACGTTTGTCGCTGCATTGGTCAGGGTGACGGCAGCGCCGGGCAACACGGCCCCCGTCGGATCAGAGACTGCGCCCTCCACAGACGAGGTACCGCTCTGCGCAAGCAGGCTGAAGTATGACGAGGAAAGCAGCAGCAGTGCGGCAAGAAGATGCCGTGCATGGGGCGCGTCTCGACGCATATAAAACCTCAATATCACCGCTCATCAACGTGGAAAGTGATGACGAATGTTGTTACAGGGGGACCAACGGGAACCTGGGCGGACACAGGAGAGTGGGAGCTATCGCGAGCAGCAACAACAACAACCAGCCGGGAGCAGGCGGGAGCCGCTCACGGGGCTGGACGCACCGTATTTCTTCAAGAAGCTCTGCTTAAGCAAGCGAACCCTCTTTCTCTTGCAAAATACCTGTCCATTCTTGCATAAAAGCCCACTCGCATGTCCATCCATCAAACGCGGACTTTGCCAGGTGCTTCGATGCCATTCCAAGCCTTGTCACCACCGCGCACGCAAGCAGGCAGGACCGCTTCGACCGTCGCAGCGCCCCGCGTGGATCAGCACCCCGAAGAGTGAGACAGGTTTTACTTGCCGTAACGAGCAACTGGCCGGTCGAGAGCTGCCCTGATCGCATGGCCCGTTCTAGTCCACGATCATGGTCAGCGACTGTTGGATGGAAGCGCCGGGTGCAGCCGCTGTGACAGTAAGCGTGTAAGTTCCTGCAGGCGTAGAAGGCGGTGCTGAGGAGCTTCTACCAGTGCTTCCACCGCCGCAGCCGGTAGCCGGAAGCAGGAGGCCCGCGGCAGCGAGCAGGAAGATGCCTGCCAGAGACCTGCCCATCCGTATGCGCCGTGAGAGTGGCAGAAGCAGAAGGGCGGCGGCTCCAAACCCTGCCAGTGCTCTCGGCGTGTGGTCACTATGGGTGGCAGCCAAAGTGGCGGACTGGGTCGAGACGGTGACGGTAAAGCTGCTTGTACCGCCCGGGGCCACGACGACCGAGCGGGGAGTGACCGAGCAGGTGCTGTACTGAGGAGCCCCGGAGCAGCTGAGCGCGATGTTGCCGCTGAAGCCGCTGGAGCCCGTAATGCTGAGGTTATAGGTGGCTGTGCCTCCGCTGGGGACTGTTTGCGAGGTAGAGCCGCCGCTGCCTGCTGTGATGGATCCGGGCGGAGTGCCGCAGCCGGTGAGAGTGATGATTTGCGGGGAGCCGGTCGCGTTGGTCGTGAGGGTGATGCTGCCAGGAAGAATTCCCGCAGCGGTCGGGGTAAAGGTGACGTTGATGTGGCAGATGGCGCCGGTGGCCAGCGTCGCAGGGCAGTCGGTGGTCTGCGAGTAGGAGCTGGTGGCGGTGACCGATACGACGGCGAGCGCGGCACTGCCTGTGTTCGTCAGGGTGACGGTTTGCCGAGCGCTGGAGCTGCCCTCGAGGACCGAACCAAAGCTGAGCGTGGTTGCCGAGAGTGACGCCATGGGAGCGGCGGCGGCAATGAGGAAGGCGGCCTGTGGCGAGGTGCCGCCGCCCGGCGTGGGGTTGGTGACGGTCAGCAGGGCCGCGCCAGGGGTCGCTACCAGCGAGGCCGGGATGGAGGCCGTGAGTTGCGTGGCGCTGTCGTAGCTCGTCGCCAGCGGCGCTCCATCCCAGGAGACGATCGAGGAAGCAACGAAGCCGGTACCGTTGACCGTGAGCGGAAAGGCCGGCGAGCCAGCTGCGGTGGTGGTGGGTGCGATGGAGCGGATGGCGGGGACAGGATTGACCGCCGTGCCGGCCAGGGCGTTGCTGCTGAAGAGGTAGACCCCTGTCGAGCCTGAGTAGGGGACAGGCACAGCGAAGGCGAAGCCGTTGGAGCTCCAGCGGGCGAGATCGAAGCTTTCCGCCGCATTGATCAATGGGAAGGTGAGGAAGGGACCCGTGGCGAGGGACTTCTGCCCAAAGGAATCGACCGTGAGTGCGCTGTAAGATCCCTGGTCGCCGGGCCGGGTGAAGCTTTGAAAGCCGGCGAGATAGATGGCGCCAAGTGTGGTGTCAACCAGGATGTCACCGCGCTGGTCGTAAATGAGCGTGCCCATAGTTGTGCCGCCAAAGGTCCCGACTTGTTTTTGCGTGGATGGGTCCCAGACCTCGCCGGAGTCGGTGTAGAGCAGGGTTCCATCGGAGGCGAGCTCGGAGCCGGTGCCCGCAGGCACACCGTAGTTGTTACCCGGGACGGGGGTGTACTGGAGGCCGCTGCTGGTGATCGCTACGGTGTTGAAGAACGGGTGCTGCACCGAAGTAAAGGGCTGGGCGTAGAGGGCCAGTGCGGAGCCGGCGAACGCGATGCTCGTGAAGGACGGCGCGCCTATGGGGACAAAAGCACCGGGAGCATAGTTGACCAGCCCGCTGTCGTTGTAGAGCGCGACCTGACCGCCTTGCGCGAGGACAACTTCCGTGGGAAAGCCCGGGATGCTCTTAAGATCGGTAGCCGCGGGCGCGCCGCAGCTCGGGCAGTCGTCACTCGGGGCGTAGGGGAAGGTCTTATCGACGGATTGGGTCTGCAGGTTGATGCGCTGGACGGTGCTGTCGCCGGCGTTGGCTACGTAGAGGTACGCGCCGTCGCTCGAGGGAGCGAGGAAAACCGGATCGTTGCCGACCGGGATGGGGGTACCGGTAGCGCCGGTGGCGCCGTGGATGGGGATGACAGTGTTGGGGTTGGTGGTGTCAGTGGCCGAGATAGCGACGTAGAGCTGGCCCGAGGAAGGAACGGAGGCGAGCGCGGTAATGCTGGCGAAGGGCAAGAACTGGTAGCCGGTGAGGGTAGAGGTGGCGCTGGAGCCTCCCCCCGGGGAGGGGTTGATGACGGAGACAGGCAGGTCACCGCGCGTGTTGAGCGAGGCTGCGGCGACCGTTACCTGCAGCTCGGAGTTGCTGATGAAGGTGGTAGCTTGCGCGGAGCCATTGAACTGCACCACCGACTGCGGATAGAAGTTGCTGCCGTTGAGGAGAAGTTGCTCGGCGGTTCCCGATTCGACCTGGATGGTCTGGAGCGGGTACTGGTTGGTGGTGTCTGCAATCTGGGTGATGGCCGGCACGGCGTAGGTGCTGTCGCCGGTGCCGGTCAGCGGGATGGCGAGCAAGGGGTGGACGGGGTCGTTGGACTGGACAACGACTGAGGCGGTGAAGGAGCCCGCAGTGGGTGGAGCAAAAGCGACGGAGACGAGGCAGGCCGAGCCGGCGGGAATGCTGGGTCCGCACTGGCCTTGCTGGAGCCTGAAGCCACTGCCGCTGAGGGAGATACTCCCGATCACAAGCGGGGCGTTACCCTTGTTGAAGAGGATCACCTCCTGCTGCGGACCCGCGGTGCCGGCGAGCAGGTGGCCCAGGCTGATGGAGCCTGGGGACGGCTCGAGGTTGGGCGCCGAGCCTTGTCCGCTCACCTGGATGACCTGGGTGGGAATAGCGGCGTTGTCGGTGAAGGTGAGCGTGCCGGAGGACACCGTGGAGTCTACCGGGGCGAAGGTGAGGGTCACCGGGCAGGTTGCGCCAGGAGCTATCGAGTCGCAGGTTTGTACGCCCGCGATAGTGGAGACCGAGGATTGGATGGAAGCGATGGTGAGTGGGGCATTGCCACAGTTAGTGACATTGAAGGTTTGCTGCGCGGAGCGAAGCGCAGTGACGGTGCCGAGCGAGACCCTCCAGGAGGCAGGACATACCGATGGTGCGGCAGTGCCCATGTCGAGACGGGATAGAAAGCTGTGGATGTAGCTGCTATTGGGAGAGGGTGAGGCTGGGGGAGTTGGCATGAAACTGCCAGCGGTGGTGGGGAAATCGGCAGCGTAGGTAACGCCGGTGACGAGAAGGCGACCCGCCGGGTCGATGGCCAGGCCGGAGAACTGGGTACCGGGGTCGATCCCGTCGACAGAGCTGAGATAGCTGCCGAACTTGAGGGTGCTGAGATCGCTGGACAGCTCCGCGAGCACCATGTCTACATTGCTGCTGCCAGTTACAAACTCGGCGACAAAGGGGTCGAGCATGGGAAAGTCGGAGGAACCCGTCATGCCGCCGAGAAAGACGTTGCCGGAAGAGTCCAGCGCGAGGCCCTGCAAGTTGGTGTTGCCGTTGAGCGAGGCAGTGGTGCCATCGAGGTAGGTAGCGGCGGCCACCGAGGCGGCGCCGGGGCTGAGCTTCTCCACGTAGCCGGTTGCGATGCTGCCATTGCTGTTCAGCGCCGGGACCGCCTGGTAGGCGGCGGAGCTGACAGGCAGGGTAGCCTCATACGTTTGGCCGGCGACGTAGATGTCTCCAGAAGAATCGATGGCCATGCCTTCCAGCTGATCGGTGCCGGGAAGGTAGCTTCCGAACTTGATGGCGGAAGCGGTGGCGTTGAGCTGGAGAAGGTAGCCGGCGGTAGGACTCTCTACGTTGACGGTAGGGTTCGGGAAGGTGGGCCCCACAGTCCCGGGCGTCGTGGGCAGCCCGGTGCCGCCGGTACCAGCCACAGTGACCTGACCAGAGGAATCCATGGTGATGGCATAAGGCAGGAACCAGTTGTTAAAGATTTGTGCCGGGTCTTGCGTGCTGGTGCCCGGGATGATGGTGGAATAGAGGAGCTGCCCGGTGGGGCTCACCTTAAGGACGAAGGTGGAGTTATAGGGATACCCAGGCACCGTGGTCGCGAGAGTCCCCGGCGTAATGACGAAGTGCGGATCATCGGTGACGCCTGCCAGGTAGGCGTCACCGGCGGCATCAAGCGCGACCCGGCTATTCGTCGGGCCTGTGTAAGGGCCTTCGGTGCCGCCAATCAGGCCGGAATAGTTGAGGGCTGAGCCATCGGCCTTGAGTGAGGCGAGAAAGTAGCAGGAACCGTTGATCTGGCAGGAGGTATGCAGGAGGCCCGAGTTAGGAAAATTGGACGAGCTCGACACTCCGCCGATCAGTGCGTTGCCGGCCGCGTCCACCACGATCGACCCAGCTTGGTCCTCACCTGAGCCGCCGAGATAGGTGGAGTAGAGAAGGGTTTTGCCGGTGGGATCCAGCTTGGTAATAAACGCGTTGGTGCAGGAGCTATTGCTGCCACAGCCCAGCTGGGGCTGCTCGGCCGACTGGATGGGAAAGTCTGGAGAGCCGGTGGTGCCGGTGACGTAAATGTTGCCTGAGCTGTCGGTGGTCACGGCCCCGATCTGGTCGGCGTACTCGCCATCGAGATAAGTCGAGAAGCTTAAGACGGGATCGATAACCAGCGGACGGCCGGTATTATAGCGCCCCAGGAGGAAACCGATGCTGCCATCTGCTCTTTTCTGGAACTTGGCTTGCACCCGGGTGCGATGCTCGCCGTCATCCTGGTAAGCAATCGGCCGTTTAAGGAGCAACGAGCCTTGGCCGGTCTTGACGAGCAAATCGCCCGTGCCGGTCATGCGCTGGCCGAGCGCTCCCTTGAAGCGAAGAACGATGCTCGCCGGATCCACGTGGGGAGATAGCGTGAAGTCGTGCTCGAGCTCTGATCCATTGCCGTAGAAATCAAGCTGCACGCCAGGGTAAAGTTCGCCGTAGTGGATGACGCCATACTGCGCGATATGGGTTATGAACCCGGAGGGGCTTGCGCCGAGCAGGTAATTGCTCTGCCCTTTGAGGAGCTTGTTGGCGGCGAGGGATGGGTGCGAGGCTGCACCGGGGAACCCGAGACGAAGCCTGCCTGCGGAGCCTTGTCGGGAGGGGAGCGCGAAGTCTATACCGCCCGGAGCGAACAGCGCGGTGAGACCATGGTGGAAGACGTAGCTGTATGCAGAGGCCGCCTGGCCGCGGTTTTCTTCAAAGACGATGGGAACAGAGACGGGAGTTGTGGCCTGACTGGCCAGCGCATACGCTGCACCCCACATACCAATAAAAGCAAAGGCAATACGTACCAGAAGTTTCATTCCGCTTGGCCTGCCCTCTATATCCTGCCGGGATCACAGGTCCCTCCGAGTGTAGACGCCAGGCACGCTCCTTGAAGCAACGAAGGCAAGGCTCAGCTGCTCGACGCGCACGCGACGCCAACCCGTCCAGAAGCTCTAACTCGCTCGTAGCGACGGTAGCGGCTCACCCGGTACATGCAGCTCTGCACAGCTTTGCGATACGCCGTTAGAAAACACCGAAGTGTCTGCTCCGTACCGCTCCAGGCTTCTTGTCACGCGGAGTTTTGAGCATGAGCCGTGGCTGAAGCGACTTCGCAGAACGTGCGAGGCCACAAGGAGTGGAGTATTGCCAGGTTTGCACCCGGTTCACAGAACGAACTTCCCGGTTTCCCTCAGTTGCGGCTGCTCTAGAGCTTTGGATCAGGGGCAGCGATTCCGGGCGTTCCCAGTTCTTTTGAACCAGGTTTGTCCTTGCCAAGGCCGCGACCGGTGAGCGGTGGTTTGCAAGAGTTGTTACATGGCTCCCCGAGACTGACGAGCGATATGACATCCAGCGTGCGAGGCTGAACGCCGTCGGGGAGGTGCAGAGTCCCGCGAATTGTCGCCGAATGGTGCGCCCACTTTAAATCGAACTTACCACGCAGCAGCTCGCAGGAATCCTTCTCGCACAGGGTGAGGAAGGTGGGATCGTCGCCCAGCGGCATGACACATCCTGTAAAGTTGCTGGCACTGCCGGGAGGCGGGGACGTGCTCTGGGCTATTAAAAGGATGGGCGTCAAGCTACAGACCAGGAGAACGACAAGAGAGCGTGTTGGATTCATGGCTACTCCGGTACGAAGTCGAGCGTGTTACGAGTGAAGCCTTTTACCTGCTTCGCTTTGTATGCCAGCAAAAACCTGGGCAAAGACCGTCGAAAAGATGAAAACTATCAGACCGAGAGGTGGCAGGAAATGAAAGAGGAAGAACAAGAAGTTGGAACCAAGAATGAACACAACCGCCCATGCCAGGGACCAGAACAGCTTCAGGTGCTCATGCACGATCGTACGGGGAAACAGGTGGTTTTCCGTGAAATCGTTGAAGGGTTTCTGGATAAATCTAGGTGCCTCAGAAATGAGCACGAAGAAAAGGTAGATCGTCACTGGAAGCCACCCGGGGGACGCGAGCAGATAGCTGCCAGTCAGCAGGTCATCCAGGTACTGTGCTTGTAATTGGTAGCCATAGTAAGTATGGCCGAGCACATCCTCCTGGTCGTTGCTACTCTGGGCACCGACAACCACGACCTTACCCTGAAGTGAATACAGGTCGCCATCTGGCTTTGATGAGCATTGCAGATGCCAGCGCACTTTCACTGCACTGTCAGCTCCGCTGCACAAGAACTGAGCGCTGCTCTCTTCGGGTATGTCGTCCTGGATTTTGGCGTAGGGTTGTCGATGGCTCCTAAGCAGACCCTTGACTAACTCTGGGGCAAAGCTCCTGAGCGCAGCGAAGGCAAGCGTATCCTGAAACTGAGGTGCTTGGCCGGGCGATTCAGAGACCAACCACTGCAGAGGAATCTTGACTAGATCAGAGTTGGGCCGTACTAAGCCGGGTATCACGTTTGTCGAGTGGAAGGATAACTCGGGCTGCTGGACGAGACAAGGTTCGATCTTCGCTTCTGCCGATCGCTGTGTAGAACGCCCAATAATGACAGGAAATGGAAGAGCTTGTACCGTTTTGACTAGACTATCACTCGCGACACTGTCTTCTCCTTCAGTGCAAGTGTCCGGGCCAAAGTACTTATCGACGACTAAGCGCGCAGGGTGTTGTGTAGCAGCAAGGGTTAGTACGTCGGCGAGATAGCTCCGAGCCAGACAGGTGTTCAATTGTATCTGTGAAAGCCCCGAATCGATGTAGAGGGCGGCTACGTCTTTATGAGTGGGTCTGCTGATCCAGCTGAGGAGCGGAGAGTAAAGCCAGGAGACACTGACTTCAGCGGGCGGAATGCCTGAGTTCACGCAGGGAGCCTTATGCTGGACCTGATCGTTTACCTCTGCACAGATCTCCTTCACGTACCCCCAGTCGTTCCAGACAACAAGCATAAGGCTGCTGAAGGCGTAAAGGACGACGTTTCGTCTGAACTCAGGCGACTTCATCAACTCACGCAGCCGTGCCCACTTGCCAGACAAGTAATCGGGGAGGCGTTTGCGTGAGCTCGGCATTTCCGTCCGACCTGGAAGCTAATGGATGGTTAAGGTGAAGTCAGTTTCAGGGGTAGAGCGGCTTAGAACAGGGTTTTGTTCAACGTGTATAGGCTTGGCGTCCGCCGCAACCCGGGCCGGCACATCGATCGCGAGGCGATCAAAGATCGCGCTGAGCTGATGCGGGGCCGTGGGCGCACGGAGTGCCTGCACAAGAAACCATGTGAAGTAGCCGTGACCAAGGGTGCTGCTTTCCCGCGACTCCTGGTCGGCCTGGGCGGCGGTGATCACGATGCGACCCGCTCCTTGATGGAAGCGGCCTAGATCGCGCTCAGAGACGGACTCCCCGTGACCTGATGCGCCCGTGTTGCCGCTGTAGCAGGTGTCGATGAAAATAGCCGTGCGCCGAGCACTGATGCGATTGGCAACAGTGGCAACCAGGTCGTTCATGGCGAGCGCGCTTCCGAAAAGCATGTCCTGGTCCGTGTTAGCCCCGATACGCGTGTCGTGGGTCAGCAGGTAGCTGGCACCCGCAATAGGGTCGTTTTCGCGGGAGGATCCATGCGTCGCAACGTAGATGACAACGAGATCCTGAGGCTGCGCACTGCGGGCAAGCCAATTCAAACTGGCGCGAATGTACTCGGTAGTCGCGGTGTCGTCAATCAGCGTGCGAACGTGGTCTGGCGCAAAGCCGCCGACGCCGGGATCAGTAAGAGTCGCAGCGAAAAGTTTCGCATCGTCGACGGTGTGGGCCAGGGCCGGAATGTTCCGATCCGTGAAGGCGCCAATGCCGACCACCAGGGCCCAGCGCGTTGGCGGGCTGGTCGCGGTGGACGGGGGCGCATCGAGAGGCGCAGCAAGATGAAACGGATCCAGCTTGTCGCGCATGGCGTCTGCGCCGAGCATGGAAGCCTCAGACAGTGCCACCTGCGCTCCGCGGGGGTTGTTGAGATGGGTCTCGAAAACGGAGCGATAGTACCAGGCATCCCCGAGTTCGGCGCAGAGACGGGTGGAACGCTTCAAGAGTTCATTGGCATCTCGAATCTCGTCAGGAGCACTGCCAGGTCCCACACGCTCGAGCGCCTGCACCATCAGGTCACGTGCTGCGCCGCACTGCCCACTCGCCTGCGCAGAAAGTGGAAAGCCCCACGTCGCCACCGTAAGCAGCGCGATGGCTACTGGAGTGGACCACACGGCGGATCGCAGTCTTGAGATCATGTCGTATGAAAAACTAACGCGGGCGGTGGGCAGGAGGAGGAGTGGCTTGTTGAGGATGCATGCGCCGGGTCATTAAAGCAATCAGATCGGGCGGAACGCTTCCTTTGGAAAGCAGAATGATGCCATCCGTGGACAGATCAAAGTCAACATCGGGA
>CAXTEW010000034.1:0-15781 GCA_964243175.1 uncultured Acidobacteriaceae bacterium | reverse complement strand
AGATAGCGGCTGCTCCCGACTTCATCAAAGTACAGAGCGATCCTGGTGTCGGACGGAGCAGGATCCCCGGGCCCCACAAACCACCTGAAGCTGCGCAAGGTCTCCTGGCTGCGAAGCACGACCTGCGAGCGCAGGTTGTCTTTCTCGATCGAGTACATGCCCGCCGGGCAGGTCTCGCCGTTCACAGTGAAGCTGAAAGGTACGTTGACCCGCGGCTCCGCTGTTGCCGTGTATGTCGCCATGGTTGCCGCTACGATAACTGCCGTCGCAAGAAGTAGATTAAGTCTTGAGTGCTTCATGGGTGTTCCCTGCCTTTGAAGGGAACACTAGTCACCGATCGATAGGTTAGTCGTTAAAGTCTTGTGGAGGAAACGTCCAGTTTGTTCAGCTTGCCCGCCTGGTGGTGTCCTTCGCATGATTAGTGAGAACGCTCCCAGCTTCTTCCACGCTGGCCAGTTGGCTGCGAAGCTTCCGCATGGTGGCTTCGCCATCCGACTCCCCGAGGTTCCGCGCAATGCGCAGACCATGCTTCAGCAGGTCCGACGCCTCAGCGTAGGCATGTCGCTGCTGCGCATGCAGGGCAGCCACCTGCAGCGCGTCCGTGGCGGCTTGCCACTGCGCTGCACCTTCGTAGTGTGCCGCCATCTCACGCGCCACCAGCGCTTCCCGGCCAGCAAATACTTCGCCCAGCCGCCTGGCTATGCGTACGTGCATGGTCGCGCGGCGCATGGCGGGCTGCCGCTGGTACAGCACGTCGCGGTACAAGCCGTGGGCAAACACGTAGAAAGCGGAAGGCATGCCGTCGGCGATCTCATCCTGGCCGGCACGCTCCAGAAAATACAGTCGCCGCGCCAGGCTGTCGCAGGCTTCCTCGATCGCGGCCTGGTCCTGCCCCAGTGCTGTTGCCACGGCCCATGCGGGAAACGCAACTTCGAGGAGACTACCTGCCTCAAGCATGCGCTGCTCGTGCTGGCTGAGCCGTTCTACCTCAAGCTCAATCATCTGCCGCAGGCTGCCAGGTACGCCGGCCTCGGCAAATGCTTTCGTCTGCCGCCATTCCACCGCGCCTTGTGTCTCGATCGCTGACAGGCAGCGCTCGGCGATAAGGTGTTCGAGCAGGGCGAGCACGAACAGTGGATTGCCTTCGGAGTGTTTATAGATAAAGTCTGCAAGCCCCGGCGGCAAGCCGGGCTGCTTCAGTTCCGTGCAGAGCACCTCATGCACGGCGCCCCGTGTCAGCGGGCCCAGGGGCAGATCCGTGCACATCCGGTGTATGGAGAGGTCCTGCCTGAGATCAGCCAGCACAGGCGCGGAGCCGGTGCTGGCTGGTCTGCAGGTAAGCAGGACCATGAGCCTGGCATCGCCACGCCGTCGCGCCAGGGCAGAGACAAGGTGCAGCGTTGCTTCATCCGCCCACTGCAGGTCTTCGATCAACAGGATCAGTGGTGTTTCTGCTGCGATCTCTTCCAGCGCGGCGCACAGGTCGCCAGCCAGCCTTGCTTCAGGCGCGGCCACCGCAGCGCTTGCGGCCATGCCGGGAGCGCCGGATTGCGGGCGCAGCGCCGCAAGCCACGCCGGCGCCGCTCTGCCGAGTACGCGGCGGATCCTCTCCCCAGTTGCGGCGTCCTCAAACGCCTGGTACCCGTCGGTGGGCGGCGCGCAGAGTCTCCCCAGCATTTCCATCACCGGGTAGTACTCCTCCCGGGGACCCAGCCCTTCAATACATTGCCCGCGCGCCACGGTGGCTAGCCGGGAGCGTGTGCGCTGCTGACTAAAGGCTTCCGCAAGCGCGGACTTCCCGATGCCGGCCTCGCCGCTGAGGAAGACGACCTGGCGCGATCCCCTGCCAGCCGAGTCCACCCGAGCCGCAAGCAATGCCAGTTCTTTCTCGCGGCCGGCTATCTGCGAGAGTTCTGCTGCGGAAGCGGCGGGCGTCGCAAGGCTGCGTACGCCGCCTGCTTCTGTGACAGTGGCGGCGAAACAGTAGCCGCGCTTGGGCAGGGTCTGGATGAACACAGGCTTCGCCGCGTTGTCCCCCAAAGCTTTGCGCAGTTCCAGCACATAGGTGCGTAGCACCTGTGGCTGCACAAAGGTCTGGGGCCAAAGCGCGTCCAGCAGTTCATCATGCGTGACGAGCCGTCCCGCATGCTCCACCAGGTATCGCAATACTGCGAATGGCTTGGGAGCCAGCACGATGTGCGTGTCCTCCCTCCATAAGCATCCATTTGCTGTATCCAGGGCGAAGGCCCCAAAGTGCTTCATCCCGCAAGTTCCTCGATGGCCCTGCCTGGCAGCCCAGGTGTATCCGTTGCACGTCTGCTTCCATCCCGCCGGAGGGATCGTCATCGCGCCCGCGGCCTGTGCGCGAAGCCGCTGCGTATCTGCCCCGGCATGCGCGCTGTCCGCTTCTGGACAGGCAGCGTTCACGAGCGGACGCTGACCCCGGACTTTGGCGGCGCCGCAACGGGAGATACGCAACGGTGCGCCGCCCGGTTCCGCTGCTTTCCAGCGCATTGCGCTTCTGCGAATGGGGCGCCGCAGGGTGCGGGGAATCTCGGAAGTAAGCTGGCTGCCCGGTGTCCCACCGGCAGATTCCTGCATCTCCGTTTAGTAGTGGACGGCACACCCGACGCGCAGTGCGATCGGCATGCCCGGTACGCGCCACGAGAGAACGAGAAACATCGGAATGGGAGAAGCCTCAATGAAGATACGTACAGGATTACTGTTGGCCGCCAGCTTGTTGCCAGGTGCAGCCTTTGCCGCGGGAGATGATGCAAAGCTGAACGACCGCCTCGCTTCAGCGACCAAAGTACTACACCAGCTTTCCGCCGTGCCGGACAAGGGCATACCGGACCGCATCGCGCGCAAGGCTCGCTGTGTGCTGGTGATCCCGGGCTACAAGAAGGGCGCCTTCATTGGCGGCGCGCAGTATGGCCAGGGGTTGGCGACCTGCTTCGATACGGGTAAGGGTTGGAGCGCACCGGTATTTGTCCAGATGGCCGGGGTCAGCTTTGGACTGCAGGCCGGCGGCCAGGAAACGGATCTGGTGCTGGTGGGGGTGACCAAGCAGAGCGCCAGCGACCTGCTGAAGGCAAAACTGAAGCTGGGTGGCGATGCAGCAGCAGCGGCTGGTCCCGTTGGCCGTGATTCCCAGGCCGACACTACGGAGCTGGCCAGCGCGGAATTCCTCACCTACTCGCGCAACAAGGGTTTGTTCGCCGGCGTCGATCTTGCCGGCGATGAGGTCAACCAGAACACCAAGGACACGCAGGCGTTCTATGGCAAGGACATTCCTTACCAGACGATCCTGAACGGAGCGACCCCGACACCTGCCACGGCGCAGGCGTTTGTGCACGAGGTCACCCGCGTGTTTGGCGGAGTCAGCAAGCACCGCTAAGACGCGTCTCCTGCCGCGGCACGGCGAGCCCGTGCCGCGGTTTAGCGCTCTCCGGAGTGCGAACACGGCGTATGCCACTCCGGCGCGCTTACCACTGCAATCGATAGCGCCAGGGTCCTGCTCTCACTCGTTGTCGATGAGCGGCCACTCGCCTCGTGAGTGTTCCGCCTGATCTTGCTTTACCGCTCTCCCACTGCAAACAATCTCCGCACATCGATCGCGCTGCCGCGGATCTGCGTGCACGGGTAAAACCGTGCGCACGCGGATTCCATCCAGGGCTGGGTTAGCCCTTCCTTGTAGCGGCATAAGTCGCTTGCCTGGTGATTTTTCAACGAAAGCGGGCGATCGCGGTACTGAAGTTCTGCGCGGGGCGCCGCAGGTACTCGACAGAGCGCCGTTCCTCATGGAGATTGGCAGCAAGGGTGCATGCGGCAACAAGCTGTCAGCCCGGGAGGGTCGACGATGAGCAAAGCGCCCGAGTATCCCGCCGGTACGTCTATCTCCGCCTCCTGGTCGGCCTCCCCACGCGGCTTCGGGAACGCTCTGCCATCGCCCGTGCCAGGCAAGCGGCTCAGCGTGTGGAAATGGATACGCCTGGCTACGTTCCTGCTCCTTGTTGCCATCAGGGGCTCTGCCCTCGTGCATCACGTTTTCACCCTTCGCACTTACTCCCATCGCGCTGTGTGGCACCATGGGGGTCACGTGGCGAACCTCGACCAGCTTCACGGCAAAGGCACAATCTATCTCCTGCAGCTGGGTCCGCATACAGATCCTTACTTCGTAGTGGACCTTGCCGAGTGGCTCCGCGACACTTACTCGCTGAACGTGCAGGTTCTCACTCCCACCGCCCTCGACCCTGCTGCCTGGGACAGCTCGCGACACCTCTATGTCGCCGAGCGCCTCAATGATCAGATCAAGCGCGAGCATCCTGCGCTGGCCGCGGATGCCAACTCCTGGCTCATCGGCTTCACAGATGCCGGGATGTACTCCGCAGGGGAACCCTGGAAAACCAGCTTCTCCCAGCGGGATCATCGCGGGGCCGCGATCATCTCCGCCGAGGGCATGGGGGACTCCACCCTTGAGAGCACGTGGCAGCAGCTCACAACTCCACGCGGCACCGCCAATGCTCGCCTGCAGGACCGGCTCCGTCGTATTCTTCTGCGGGACGTGGCCATCCTGTACTGGCATCTTCCCTTGAACAACGATCCGGGCAGCCTGCTCCAGGCTGTACTCGATCCGGATATCCCGACCAGCACTCTGTACCAGTCCGACCTTGACCCTCTTCACTCTCAATGGGGCGCGTTTGTGCCGGAGCCTTGCATCACCTTTACCTATGCCCAAGCGCAAGGCCTGCGACCCTCGCCGGGAAGCCTGATTCGTCAATGCCAGGATGCAGAGAATGTGGAGGAATCGCCGGACACCGGGAGCTCGCTGACCGACACGTCGCAGGAGCGTATGGAGGTCCGCTTACGCGACGGTCTTCTGACAGAAATGCACACAGACTTCTATCTCCCCGGTGACGCGCCTATTCGCTTTGAGCGTGCTTTGGATAATCGCTCGCTTATTGCGCAAGCCTTTGGTCTGAGTGGCAGTAACAATTACGACCGCTACCTGGTCTCCTACGACCAGATGCTTCATATTTCGATAGCAGGTACGGTGAGCGGCGATACGGTACTCGCGCGCACCCCCGCATGGCTGTCATCGCTGGATCTGGCTAAGTGGACTGACACGCAGGAGTCCGGCAGCTATCTCACACTCCGCTGGCGCACCGAGCCTGGCGACCACTTCGATCTCATACGCTTTGATGGTGAAGTGGAAAGCTACATGCCCTGCACAGACTCCGAGTTTTGCTACCTGAATGGGTACCGCAGCAGCAATGGCAAGGTGCTTACCATCGATCGCGACGCCCAGCGGAGGCTCGCTGGCCTGTCTGCAACTCCCAACACCTGGCTGCACTTCGTCTATGACGCTGAACCAGAGACAGAGCGCCATATCGCGAGCATCCTCGACAGCCAGGGAAGAAGAGTTGTCTACCACTATAGCCATGCGGATCAACTGGAGAGTGTGACTTACCCATCGGGCGAGGTGCTCAGTTACACCTATGACGGGCAACAGAATCTACTCACAGTAAGTGCCGCTACCGCCGATACGGCTTCCACGGTGCTCGTGACCAATACCTATAAGCAGGGCAAGCTTCAAAGTCAGACGCTTGCGGATGGAAGTGTGTATAGGTATGGCTACGTTTTCCGAGGGGCCGCTACGGCCAGCATCGCGGCGGTGCGCACTCCCGACGGAACCACCTACGAGCTGCTGTTTGCCAGTCACGGCGTCATCGTTCACCAGTTAGACGCCGTACCATCCAATGCGTCAACCAAAGATCGAGCGAGTTAGCCTTCCTGTCGCTGGTGTAGGTAGCCGAAGCGGGTTGAACTGGCTGGTCTAACTCCTGGCGACAAGTAACGTTGCCACGCGCATCTTCTGCCGGCCGGCACGCAACACTACCAGCCCTGCTCGGCTCGAAAGCACTTGGTGCCGTCCACTCAGCCTTACGGATGAACGACTCGCTCTCCCTGGCACAATCAGGGTCACCGAGAGCCAAACATTGCAGGCATCCTACGAAGACATATGAACACCGCGACCGCCCCCAGCCTCCCGTCCCCCGTTGTCGACCAGTGGATCGACGTGCATGCGCACTTCTATCCACCCGAAACAGAGGAGCAGGCGCAGGCTCGCCTGCGCGCGATGCAGGGTGGCTGCTGGAACGCCACCGAGCCGCCGCGCTGGGACCCCGACAGCACGCTCGCGTACATGGACCGTGCCGGCATCGCCATGCAGATGCTGAGCAACATCCCGAAGACCCTCGACGCCCTGCGCCGCTCCAACAGCTACGCCGCTTCGCTGGTTCAGCAGCATCCGACGCGCTTCGGCCTGCTCGCTGCCCTGCCCACCGACAACCCGGAGGCAGCGCTTGCCGAGATCCGCCGCGGGTATGCCGAGCTGGGCGCGGACGGGTTCGCCGTGACCTGCCGCTACAACGATATCTACCTGAGCGACGGGCGGCTGGAGCCTGTCTGGGCTGAGCTCGATCGCCGGAAAGCTGCGGTCTTTGCGCATCCGGATGCCTACGCGCCGGGCGTAATGGGGCGCCCGGCCGCGCTCATGGAGGTGGCCTTTGAGACAGCTCGAACCTTCGCAGACATGCTGTACACCGGCGTTTTCCGACGCTATCCAAACATTCGGTTCGTGGCTGCCCACTGTGGTGGAGCCCTGCCGGCGCTGTCCGGCCGGCTGCTGATCCTGGGCAGTGAGCAGTGGGTTCCGAACCCACAGCATGTGACCCCCGCCGAGATGCGCGCACAGCTGCAACGGCTTTTCCTGGATACGGCCGCGACCTGCCCCACAGCACTTGCCGCGGCACTGACGATGACCACGCATGCGCAGCTGGTCTACGGGTCAGACTGTGGCGTACCTTGCACAACGGACGCCACGATGAACGCGAATCTCGAGGCGCTGCGCAGCTTCGCCGGGCTGAGTGCGTCACAGGTTGAAGAGATCGGGCACAATGCCTTGCGACTCTTTCCCACGGCAGCGGCGCGCATGGCGGAAAGCCAGCGCTAGTTCAGGCGAAGGCTTGGCGCATCCTTTGTGCGCGTCAGCACACCAAGTTGGGGCGCCCCAGCAGGTCGAGATCCAGCAGTTCAAGCCCAGGAGTCAGGTAGCCATCCTTGACCGGCTCCTCCCGCAGCAGCGCGGTGCTGAGGTACTTCTTGTTGTCATCCGGGAAGACCGTCGCGACCGTAGCATCGCTGCCGAAACCGGCGGCGCTCAGCCGTTCGGCGGCCATGACCGCGGCCAGGAAGTTGCAGCCGGAGGAGATACCCAGTCCAAGCCCCAGGGTGGCGGCCAGCTTCCTGGCCATCAGGATCGAGTCGCCGTCGGAAACAGCGAGGATCCCGTCAAGCTCGCCGAGCGCGACGATGGCGGGGATGAACTCATCAGAAATGCCCTGGATCCGGTGCGTTCCGACCTTGTGGCCCGTGCTCATGGTGGGCGATTCTGCCGGTTCCGCAGCCCAGACCGTCGTAGCCGGCGAGGCTACGCGAAGAGCGCGGCTCACCCCCATTACCGTACCGCCGGTGCCCACTCCGGCAACAAATGCATCCAGATCCAGGCCCCGCCCCGCCAGCTGGGCCAGCAACTCGGGTGCCGTGCCAAGTCGATGTGCGTCCACATTCGCCGCGTTCTCGAACTGCCGGGGCAGAAAGACGCCATGTGCCGCCGCAGCCATCTCCTGCGTGCGCCGGATAGAGCCCAGGAAACCACCTTCCTCCCGGGAGACCAGGCAGATCTGTGCGCCGTACGAACGCAGCAGGTCACGCCGTTCCTGGCTCATCCAGTCCGGCATGAAGATAGCCACCGGGTGCCCCAGCGCCCGGCCTAGCGCAGCAAAAGCGATCCCGGCATTGCCGCTGGTGGCCTCAGCCAGCGTGTCCCCCGCATGCAGCAGCCCGGCGGCGTAGGCGGTGCGCATGACGTGCAACGCCATCCTGTCCTTGATCGAGCCGGTCAAGTTCATGTGCTCGGCCTTGGCATAGATCGTGCGAACGCTCCCGCGGAAGCGGTAAGCGATGGCGAAAACCGGCGTGTTGCCGATCGCTTCACCCAGAGCCGCCAGCCTGCGCTGCGCCGGGCAGGCAGGCAAATGCTTGGGAGGGTGGCGCTTCGAAGGGTAGGTCGCTGTCTGCACAGGGTAAGCCTAGAAGCTACATGGCGCGGTCACCATATCGAATTGCTGGTTTCAAGCGGCAAACACCTTACAATCGAAAGCTATAAAGCCTTCGGGCTTTCCGTGGCGGAAAGGTAGCGCAACGATGGAAGCACTCGATCTGCTGGACCAGAAGATCCTGGCAGAGCTGCAGGGAAATGGACGGCTTGCTTTTGCGGAGCTGGGGCGCCGGGTCGGCCTGTCTACCCCCGCCGTATCCGAGCGGGTGCGTCGGCTGGAGGATGCAGGCGTGATCGAACGCTACATCGCGGTCGTGAACCCGGCCAAAGTGGGCCTGCCGCTGCGGGCTTTTATCAAGATCACGGTGCCCGGCGATCGGCTGCCGCACTTCAACGGCCTGGCGCAGCGGGTACCCGAGGTGCGGGAATGCCACCGGGTCACCGGGGCGGAAAGCTACATCCTGCAGGTGGCTGTCCGTGATCTACCCCACCTGGAAAAGGTGATTGACTCGCTCACCCCGTACGTCGCGACCAACACGTCCATGGTGCTGGCGTCGCCGGTGGCGTGGAACCCGGTGGTACCCCAGCCAGGGCCCAAGTGGCCAGCTTGAAACGTAGCGAGGCTGTCCGTGGAGACCAACCGCAGCCGGTCATTGCTCCACTGGCGGGGCACTTGCATACACCTCAACCGCCTTGCCGCCCTGGACGCTGTACAGTGCAAACTGCCGGCTGGCTGCCGCGTTTTCGTTCCCCGACGGCGACGCGGCGGCAGGCTCGCCATCCGCATTGAAGAGCAGCTCCGCGCGATGGTCGCCATCCACATCCACGGCGTCGATCAGGTGCAGCGCCGGGGTCTCCCGCCGCATGCCGTCCCGCGTTGTCTGCGAAAACACAACGTGCGGCTTGCCGTAGAAGTCTGGCTGCGCGATGACCGTGACGTATCGCTGGCCGGCGCCTTCCGCCGCCGTGTGAGCCGAGTAGACATAGGTCGCGCCGCTGCCGTAGCTCAGCTCAAAGGCGGCGAACTCGGGATCCAGCAGAAGATCGGCCTTTGCCTTGTTAACCACGGCCTTCTTCCCTGGTGACCGCTTCGACGCGGGGCCGAAACTTGAGCTCGCAGAAGTCGAGACCGGATCGGCTGCATGCCTGAGAGTGGTGTCTGCCTGCGCCGCTGGGCCAAACGTCGCCCTGGCCGCACTGACCAGGGCGTTCAATGCAAAGTCGTGCATCGTCGCCCGGGTCGCTTCCTCGTCCGTGGCAGTGGGCCAGCTATAACGGAAAGGGTGTGGATCCTCTGTTTCCGTATCGGAAACGGCGACCACCTGGCCGATCTTTACGCCACCTGCGCTGGTCGCGGCTCCGGGCGTGTCCTTGAGGACGGCCGGCAGCACGCGCCCCTCTGCTGTGGCGGGCGCGCCGTACCGCAGGTGCGGTCGATCCGGGTCAGGCGTGGTGCTGGCGGCCGCGGTGCTCTCGGCGTGACGATGCAGTGTCGGCCGATCAGGGTCGGCCGCCGCCGTGGCGCTATCCGCCGTGTCTTTCTTGTGCAGCGTGGGCCGGTCCGGGTCTGGCGCCGGGGCACTGCTGCTACTGCTGGTGTCTTTGCGATGCAGGGTTGGCCCGTCGCTGGTTTGGCCATGCGCGTCGCCACTCGATCCCGTCGATTCACCGCTTGTCGAAGCCTGGGTTGTCTGGCTTGCGCTGCCCTTGGAGGTGTCGCCCGGAGGGTTGCCAGACGTGCCGCCGCCGGCACTGTCCGTGTCGGCGCTGCGCCGGTGCAGGGTCGGTCCATCGCCCCCGGCGCTGGCGGGCTTCGCGTCGGCATTTCCCGGGGGACTTGCCGGGGCAGGCGTATCGCCAGTCTCCGTGTCGCTGCCAGCCTTGCGATGCAGCACCGGGCTCTTGCTGTCATCGTCCGCTGTGTCCTGCGCGCGGCCCCGGCCCGAGCCGCCAGTGACCACGGGCAGCTTCTTTGCGGCGAGAAGCTTCTTTGGCGGCGGCGGTGCGAGATTGGGCGCGTAGCGGCCCAGCCCCACCCAGCCGCCATTGAGCCGGGCAGCCGATCCGACATTGAACAGTCCCGCGGGCACGCCACTCTGTTCGAGCACGTACTGGGTTCCCCGAGCGACCGCGAGTGGCTCCGGCTGCGCCAGGTACAGGGCCCCGGGCTGGTAATGCTCGCCATCCCACACCACCACCGGTACCAGGCGGCTGGCGTTCGGCGCCGTCATCGACCCGGTGTACTCGTAGACCGCCGTCGCGCGCAGCACCGGCTTCTTCTCCGCGCCCTGGTTCACCTTGCCCACGTACTGCGCGTGGAGCGAAGCAGCCGCCGGCGCCAGCAGCAAACAGCCCAGGAGATTCAGTTGTTTGCGCATGCGCTCTTTCTCACTCGGCCGGCTTCCGCTGGCTATCTTTGCAGAACTTCATTGGGTTGGACGCAGCGCGGCGGCAGCGGGACTCTCCGTATCCGCGACCCTTGTTCACGCATCAAGACACAGGACTGAACAAAAAGGGGCGCCCTGCCGATGATAGAGCTGCACGCTGCCGTACCAAACTTCACGCTTCTTGATGACGGGGAACAAAGCCGATCGCTCGAGGAGTTTCGCGGCAGCACGGTGGTGCTGTTCTTCTACCCGAAGGCAGACACGCCCGGCTGCACGGTGGAAGCATGCGGATTCCGCGACACGTTCGCGAAACTGATGGAGGCAGGAGCGGTTGTGCTTGGTATCTCGCGGGATACCGCGAAAGCCCAGGCCAGGTTCAAGGCGAAGTACGAGCTGCCGTACACGTTGCTGGCGGACACCGATGCCGCGGTCTGCAACCTGTTCGGGGTGCTCAAAGAAAAGAACATGTACGGAAAGAAGGTCAAGGGGATTGAGCGCACCACCTTCCTGATAGCACCGGATGGCACGCTGGCAAGAGTCTTCGCGAAGGTGAAGCCGGAGGGGCACGCGGACGAGGTACTCGCCGCGATCCGGGAGGCTTCGCCGGCAGGGAAGGCGTGAGGGCATGACATTGCCGCAGCACCTTCGACCAGCCAGCTGCTGGCAGGGCCTTCAGCGGTGAGGGGTAACGCTGCTCCGCCGGGTGCGGCCACGACGGATCGCGCAGCCCTGCCGCGCGCCTGTCGGGTCCTGCCGCGCTCGCTGTTCCTCGAGGCGCCTGACCTGGTGGCGCGGGCGCTGCTCGGCAAACTGCTGGTGCGGCGCCAGGGAGGGGAGCTCCTGGCGGGGCGCATCGTTGAAACCGAGGCCTACTTCGGCGTGGACGACGAAGCAGCCCATGCGGCGGCTGGCAAGACCGCCCGCAATGCGGTGCTCTGGGGCGCGCCCGGGCATGCGTACGTGTACCTGATCTACGGCATGCATACGTGCCTGAACGTATCCTGCGAGCCGGAAGGGTTTGCCGGCTGTGTGCTGCTCCGTGCGCTCGAGCCGGTAGCCGGCGCCGACACCATGGCAAGGCTTCGAGGGCTTGCAGCCGGGTCGCCGCCCCGGCTGCTGACCAGCGGACCAGGACGCCTCTGCCAGGCACTGGGCGTCACCCGTGAGCGTGTGAATGGCCTTGACCTGCTCGATCCAGCAGGGGAGATGCTCCTGGCGGAAGATGTCTGGAGCGCGCCGGCCGGCGAGATCCTCGCCACCCCGCGCATCGGTATCCGCAAAGCAGCGGATCGTCCACTGCGCTTCCTGCTGGCCGGCAACCGCTGTGTTTCCGGCCCGACTTCCCGACCGGCCTCCAGCCTGACTCGGAGGTCCTAGGCGGGTCGCAGCAGGGTGTTGTCGATGAGGCGCGTCGTACCGATCCAGGCCGCTACTGCGAGCAGCGTGTGCCGGTCCGGCAGCAGGGTGTCCACAGGCTCAAGCGTATCCCCGTCGACCAAGGCCAGGTAGTCGATGCGGATCGCTTCTTCCTGCGCCAGGACCAGGCGAGCCGCAGCCAGCAACGCTTCGGCCTCTGACACGCCAAGCGATGCCATGAGCTCAGCCGAATGCAGAGCGCGGACCAGCACCAGCGCTTGGGGCCGCTCCCCGGCGGACAGGTAGCGGTTTCGCGACGAAAGGGCAAGCCCGTCGGTCTCGCGGATTGTCGGACAGACCACCACATCGACCGGGATGGCAAGATCAAGGACCAGCTTGCGCAGCACCGCGACCTGCGCGGCATCCTTCTGGCCAAAGTAGGCACGATCCGGCTGCACGATCTGGAAAAGCTTGGCCACGACGGTAGCCACGCCAGCAAAGTGGCCTGCACGCGAGGCGCCATCCAGGCGCCCGGCGATCGGTCCGACATCGATGACGGTCGAGAAACCCTCCGGATACATCTCTGCCGGCTCGGGGGCAAACAGCAGGTCGACACCTTCGTGCTCCAGCATCGCGACGTCAGCGTCCCAGGTGCGGGGGTAGCGTGCCAGGTCTTCGCCGGGCCCGAACTGCGTGGGATTGACGAAGATCGAGACAGCGAGCTCCTTGTTCTGGCGTCGCGCCGCAGAGACCAGGGAAGCATGCCCGGCGTGCAGTGCACCCATGGTCGGCACCAGGCCGACAGAGCGGAGCCCTGCTTCCCTGCGAAACTCCTGGACTTCAACAATCGTACGGGCGATGCGCATTAGTGGTTTTCTCCAGCGATAACGGGCCGGGCAACCGCTGGCCATGGTTCCCCAGCGGCCACATCGCCCGCGCCGGCGCCCTGCGCGGCAGGGTGCCGGGGCGTCTCTGGGTCCTTTCGGGCCGCCTGTTCCCAGGCGTCACGGACCGCTTCCGGCAGATGGTAACTCTCGGCCTCGCTGGGAAACTGGCGCCCGCGCACGTCCTCGGCGTAGCGAGTCACCGCGTCCCGCATCGAGGCTCCTACATCCGCGTATCGCCTCACGAAGCGGGCTGGCGGCGCAAAGGTGAGGTGAAGAATGTCGTGCAGCACAAGAATCTGCCCGTCGCAGTCCGGGCCGGCACCGATCCCGACCGTTGGCACCGCGACGGCGGCGGTAATGTGCGCAGCCACCTCGCGCGGAACCCCTTCCAGAACAATCAGTGCAACCCCCGCGGCTTCCATCGCGAGGGCATCCGAGACCAGCGCATCCGCAGCATCGATGGTGCGCCCCTGCACCTTGTAGCCGCCCATGCGGTTGACCCCCTGGGGCAGCAGGCCAAGATGCGCGACCACCGGGATCTCGGCGTCAACCAGCCGCCGCGCAAGCGCCGGGCGAGCGCCCTCGATCTTGACAGCCTCCGCGCCTGCTTCTTTCACAAAGCGCGTCGCGTTCCGGATCGCCTCGGCCTCATCCGCATGGTAGGTGCCGAAAGGCATATCGGCGACCAGCAGCGCGCGATGCACACCGCGGCGTACGGCACGGGTGTGGTGCAGCATTTCCTCAAGAGTGACCGGCAGGGTGGAGTCATAGCCAAGCACGGCCATGCCCAGCGAGTCGCCGACCAGCAGCAGGTCGATACCCGCCGCGTCCACGATGCGGGCCGAGGGATAGTCGTAGGCGGTGAGGGCGGTAATGGGCTGCCCGGCGCGTTTCCGCTCCGCCAGCGCGGGGAAGGTGACCTTGCTCACCGCGGCGGCAGGCTGCGGCTCGCGGGGGATAGACAGGCTCATACTTCGGCTCCAGTGCCGCTCCCGAAAAGGAGGATGCGGCCCGTATCCCTTTAGAGTAAACGTCCTGGCTCGCGGCGTCGGCGGTCTGGAGCCTGCCAGATTGGAGTGATCGCGAAGGCAGCTTAAGCTCGCCTCCCCCTTGCAAACTGCGAACCGCGGGTCCTTCGGCTACGCTCAGGATGACCCGTCGTTTCTCTCAATGTCTCGCGCGGTCAGCATGCAGCGTTGCGTGGGAGCACGCAGAAAAACAGTAACCCACGAATCCGTCAACAAGGTCGTTCTGACCATGGTCAAAGGGACTTTGGAGCAACCGACTCCACTGCGTTCGGGGCGATCCCTAAAAGGGTCATCCTGAGCGGAGTCGAAGGACCTGCGGTCGACCTCGTTCGTTTGTCCTCGTGTCCGTGCTCTCACGCGGCGCCCGCGCGTAGAAACCGGCTCCTCACCCGGCCTAGGCTATCTGTGCGAGCGGGGCGAAATGCTCACGGCCGTGCACCGGCGCGAGAATGCGTCGTAGAAGCAACTCACGATCATGCTCGCTGTCGACGAAATCGATCGCCGAGGTATCGACAACAAGCAGGCGGCTGCCTGTGTACCGGCTGAAGAAGTGCTCATACGCTGCGCAAACCTGTTCGGTGTAGGCCCCATCGATACCCCGCTCTTCCGGCAGGCCCTTGCGACGCCGGCGCTCGAGCAGCACGGCCGGGCTGGCTTGCAGGTACACCACCAGTTCAGGCCGGCTGGCTGCTGACCGCAACGCATGCGCGGCGTAGAAATCCTTGTACACGGCAAGCTCCGAGTCGGACAGGTTCAGAAACGCGAACAGCTTGTCCTTCTCGAGGATGTAGTCAGAGACCACGGGACCAGCAAGCCGCGCGACGGCCTCGCGCTGTGCGAGACGCTCGCGGAGAAACCACATCTGGGTCGCGAAAGCCATGCCTGTCTCGCCCGCATAGAAGCGCGCAAGAAATGGGTTATCTTCCGGCTCGGGGACATACGTGGCGCCCAGGCGCTCGGCCAGCAGCCGCGCCAGCGTCGATTTCCCAACACGCAGCGGCCCTTCGACCGCAATGCTCCACGGCTGTTCTGCCCTGCGAGGCAGGTGGCGGGCAAGCAGGTGCGCCGACCCTGGCCCCTTTCGCTCCAGGCCTCGCGGCTGCCCGGCTGCGGATTCATCGACTGCGGGCCACACGTCCACTGCGTTCCCGCTTCCACACTCGAGACCATGCACGGCCTCAGCCGAGTACGAAGAAGCATGACCGGCCACAGCGCCGCTCTCGCGATCGGCGAACAGACTGAGCATTGTGTGCTGCGCAGCTGACGGGGACAGGGGACGTCTCGGCATGGCATGTCTCGCTTTCTCTTGCGTGTCCTAGCAGATGCAGCATGCGCACCAGCAGCAGGGCGGGTTTGGCGCGGAACTTTGTCCAGCTGAAAAGTGACGCTGCGCCCGTCTAGGCGAATAATAAGCGAAGATCAAGAAAAACGGAAGTGTTTCCTTTGCCGATACGGGTCATTTCGCTGCAGGGGGACGCAGGTACACTGGGTGCCATGACGTTCGGAGTGGAAGCAGCCGGGGCGGGCGTAGCGGTGGCAGCCATCGTGGGTGGCTGGCAGCGGTCACAGTGGTCTACGTCGCAGATGATGGGCAAAACGCTGGTCGATGGGCCGAATCCGCGGGAGCTCGCGCTTACCTTTGACGACGGCCCGAACGACCGCTACACCCAGGAGATACTGGAGAAGCTGGCGGATGCGCAGGTACGCGCGACCTTCTTCTTCGTAGGCAAGTACGCCCGGCAGCTGCCATGGCTGGTGCGACAGGTCGCCTCCGCCGGCCACGTGGTCGGCAACCACACCATGAATCACATCAACCTGGTGTACAAGAGCGGCCAGGACATACGGTCCGAGATGCGCACCTGCAATGCCATTCTTGAGGACACGCTCGGCGCGCCGGTGCGCTACTTCCGCCCGCCGTACGGGGGGCGCCGGCCAGAGGTGATGCGCGCTGCCCGCGAACTGGGCATGGAAACCGTGATGTGGAACAGCATGGGCTTTGAC
>CAXTEW010000033.1:14686-15818 GCA_964243175.1 uncultured Acidobacteriaceae bacterium | reverse complement strand
ATCTGACGCAGGCTCGTTAACGATCACCAGCAGGACCTTGCCCTTGACATCCACTCCCTTGTAATCGTTCCAGCTGTACTCAGGCGCATCGATGCCGTAGCCCACAAACACGATCGGCGCATCGATATCCGCGCTGGTCTCACCAGCTTCGTCCTTGGTCACAAAGTCGGTGTTGTAGGCGAGCGGCATGGGCGCGCCGGCCTTGGGGACCAGCGTGAACTTCGTCGCCGCCTCATCGGTATGCACCGCATACAGGTCGACCTTCTGGAAGAAGGTGCCATTGTCGCCGGCAGGCTTGAGCCCGTTGAGCGAGAACTCGGTCGCGATGTACTCGGCGGCAAGTTCCGCACCGCGCTTGCCGGGGCCCCGGCCCTCCAGCAGGTCACTGGACAGGAAACGTACATGCGCGCGGATGTTCTCCGGGTTGATCAGCGAGGCCGCCTGCTGCGCGGCAGCGGGAACGCCTGGGACGGCAGGCGCGGGCGGCATGGCAGGGGGCTGCTGCGCGACGGCGGCGGAAGCAACAAGCAGCAGGGAAGGGAGGAAGCGCTGGGTGGTGCGGGGCATGCAAGCTCCTTGAAAGCGCGTTGGGAATTGCCATTCTGGTGCGGCTTGGCTATCAGGAGAGTACCAAAGCACCCGGTGGCGCGGTTGATTCCCTACTTTCAGGAAGACGAAAGCCGCCTATGCGGTTGGCAGTCACTTCGTGACCCGTACTCGCAGTTCAAAGTGCACGCGTCACGAAGCGACTTCCAGCGGCACAGGCGCTCTGGCTACCTATGATCCACCCAGGGTCCGTAACTCTCATGTATTTCTAATCAAGATCATCGCAAATGGTAACAAGGGCGCTGTTATGAATGACGAAAGTTACTGCTAATTGAGTGATCACTTCATATCTTGTAAGGAGATTCCGCGAAAAGGTATTCCACATGGTTGTGCATCTATCTTGTGCGAAATGGCGCGCCGCTACGGTCGTGCTCTGCATGACGTTTCTCCTGGCCTCCTGTAGTAGCACCTTGTCTCCAGCAACGGTTGCTGCGGCGAGTGTGCCTGCTGTTCCGGCAGCCGCACCGGTTATCCCGGGGCAGCTGGGCGCTTACCCACTTACCGGCGATACGCAGCCGGTTCGCGA
>CAXTEW010000033.1:0-14676 GCA_964243175.1 uncultured Acidobacteriaceae bacterium | reverse complement strand
ATGCTGCGCCAAGCGGCTACGTATTACTTGTTCTCGAGCGATATTCCCGGTCAATCCATCCCAGGTTATCTACCGATCCGCTGCTCACAAAATGCAGTGCAGTGGACGCTCTGCGGCAGTGTATTCTCTTCCATCCCCGCGTGGTTGCAGGCGAAAATACCAGGTGCTTCCATTCTATGGGCCCCGGATATTTCTTACTTCAATAGCACCTATCACGTGTATTACTCGGGATCCACTATGGGCTCCCAGCAGTCAGTCATCGGTCTCGCGACAAATACCACGCTTGACTTGAACGACCCCAACTATCAGTGGGTTGACAAGGGGGAAGTGCTCAGCTCGGTGGTTGGTGACGACTTCAACGCGCTGGATCCAAATATCCTTGTCGCTTTTGATGGAACCGTCTGGCTCACTTATGGAAGCTACTGGTCCGGGGTGAAGCAGCAACAGGTTGATCCAGCAGCCGGCACGCTGATCAGTAACTCCATCAGGTACGATCTGGCTACGCTCCCAGGTGTTTTGAATAACCCGGTAGAGGGTGCTTCGATCGTTCAGCATGGAGGCTACTACTATCTCTACACGTCCATTGACTACTGCTGTCTTGCGGAGCTAAGCCAGGACAACTACAAGGAGGAGGTTGGACGCTCGAGGAGCCCGCATGGGCCGTTCCTTGACCAGGACGGGGTGTCGATGATGGATGGCGGCGGCACGGTGGTTCTCAGTGGCAACACAACGTGGGCCGCTCCCGGCGGAGGCACCGCACTGGTGGACCCTGACACGGGAGAGAGCCTGATTGTCTTTCACGCTGCGATGCTTTCGCAGGGTGGCATGCCGTACGCCTGGGTGAAACAAGTGAGTTGGCAGGCGGACTGGCCGGTACTCGATTAGCCTCAGGTGTCGCCAGGGTAGCCTCTCTAGGAATCGGCCCAGAGGCTCAGTCGGCGCAGGACCTTGCGTGTGAGTCCGGTGAGCGGCAGCCGGGGCAATTCCGAAGCAGGAAACCAGCGCGCCGATTCCATGGTCTGCGCGGCGTCCAGGCGCACGATGCTGACCTCGTAATTGGTAACGGTGATTGCATGCCGCAGCTGCAGCACGACGGCACCAGGTGCGGCGGCTGCGGGGAGGGGCGGCAGCTCCCACATGCCGGGCATCAGAGACAAGTCGGCAGCCCGCTGCTGGAGCAGGACTTCGCCGCCAGTCGCGCCCATGCGCTGCGCCAGCCCGTGGCTGATCGAGCGTGCGACCTGTGCTTTGCGCGTCGTGGCCAGGTGTTCGCCCCGGGTTCGGCACCATGGCTGGATGGGGCAGTGCAGACACAGGGGCGCACGGGGCAGGCAGACGGTGGCGCCGACTTCCATCATTGCCTGGTTGCTGTCACCTGCGTGGCCTGCGACGACCATGGTGGTAGCGAGTGCGCGGATCGCGCGGTCAAGGGCCGCGGGACCGGCCTGCTGGGTGGTCTGCACGGGATTGTCTTCTCCCGGGGAACGGACCAAGGCCGCGTCCCGTGCCGGCGCAAGCCCCGCCAGGCGCGTGATGACTCGCTCGACATTGCCATCGACCACCGCGATCTCTTCTCCGAACGCAATACTGGCGATTGCGGCAGACGTATAGGTGCCGACGCCGGGCAGATCGCGCAGGCCGGCCGCAGTCCTCGGCAGCTCTCCGCCATGAGCCGCAACCACGGCCTGCGCCGCGCGATGCAGCATGCGGGCGCGCCGATAGTAGCCCAGTCCGCTCCACAGTGCCAGCACCTCTGTCTCTTCCGCAGCGGCAAGCGCCTGCACGGTAGGGAACCGCTGCATCCATCGCGCATAGTGATCCAGCACGGCAGCAACCCGGGTCTGCTGCAGCATGATTTCTGAGACCCAGATAGCATACGGGTCGCGGGTACGGCGCCAGGGCAGGTCGCGTTTGTGGTGGTCAAACCATTGCAGCAGTGCTTCGCCTGCCTCTCCCAAGGGGCTCTCGGTCATAAGCCATTCTAATAATCGGCGCGGTTCGCCTGGCAGATCAACCCGCGCCGACTGGCTTGACCTGCCCTCCCCGGCAGGGGACACTCCAAACAGGAGATCCCATGCCGCCGGGCACACACGCTGGTCGTCCCAGTTTCGCGCGCCCCACCTTCCTCATGTGTCCGCCCAGGTTTTTCGACGTGCAGTACGTCATCAATCCATGGATGGAAGGCAATCTCCACGCACCCTCGTACCAGCTGGCAGTCGAGCAGTGGAAGCGTCTGCATGCCGCGGTCAGCGAGCATGCCGATGTGCTGCTGGTGGAGCCGCAGCCTGCCTTGCCGGACATGGTCTTCACGGCGAACGCTGCGCTGGTAAGAGAAGGCATCGCCGTGCTGAGCCGCTTCGCCCACCGTGAGCGCCAGGGCGAGGAGAAACACTTCCGCGCATGGTTCGAGGTCGAAGGATTCCGGATCGAGGAGCCCTCAATCCACTTCGAAGGCGAGGGCGATGCGCTTTTTACGCCCGATGGTGCCCGATTGTGGGCAGGCTACGGCTGGCGGACCGACGTTGCGAGCCATGCGCTGCTGCGCGGCATATGGTCGGGCGAAGTCGTCTCGCTGCACCTCACCGATCCCCGCTTCTACCATCTGGATACCTGTTTCTGCCCCCTGGCGAATGGCGATGCGCTCTATTATCCAGGCGCTTTCGATGCGGAGTCGCTGGCGCGGATCGAGGCGTACTACCCGGCGGAAAAGCGCATCGTTGTTCCCGAGGCGGACGCGCTGCACTTCGCCTGCAATGCGGTCACCATCGGAGACGTTGTCATTCTCAACAGGGTGAGCGATGGGCTTACATCCATTCTTGCTGCGCGTGGTCTCACCATCGTGCAGACAGACCTGAGTGAGTTTCTAAAAGCGGGCGGGGCGGCTAAGTGCCTGGTGCTCCGCGTCAGCGAACTGGATGTGCAGTGAAGCAGAAGTAAGCGCGTAGGATGTGGGAACGGAGACCCTATGGAAGCGACGACGCACATCCCTGTCGAGCTCTATCTCCAGGGGGAGTACGAGGCAGACGTCGATTACGTCGACGGCGTGATCGAGGAGCGTAACCTGGGCGACGAAGATCACTCGATGTGGCAGCTGGCGATCCAGCACTGGTTTTAATGAACGCTGAGAAGTGGAACGTGCTGGTTCGTCCCGAGCTGCGAATGGACCGGGGAAAGGCGTTACCGCGTCGCTGACTTGGCGATCCTTGATGCAGCACAGCCGCGAGAGCGCATTCCTACCCGTCCGCCACGGATCGTCTTTGAAGTGCTCGCCCGGAAGACCGGCTTAGTCGCGTCAAGGTACGCCTTTCAGATTTCGCCGCGATGGGTGTGCGCTGAGATCTGGCTTGCTAGTCCTGCGACGGGGAGTTTCGAGCGCTTCTTAAGATGGCCAATTAGTCGGGCGGGAACATTTCACTCTCACAGGCACTGCTATCTCGTTCCCTGTTACCGAGATCGCAAAGCTGGTCCGTTAAGCTCTGTAAGTGAGCGATGCTCGTCTTCGGCATCAGTAGAAAGGCCACCCGCCGAGGGTAGCTTTGTTAACTAAGAAGTTAGGAAGTTAGTCCCCCATCCCTGTCTCTTCCGCTTTAGTCTGAACTGCTGGAGCAGTCGCAGGCGCGATCGAGCAGATTGCGCTCGATTGCGGAGCAAAGAACCTGCTCGGCACTCACTGGGACCCAACCGTATGAGGTATGAGGAGCCGACTCACCGACTGCTTGCCGCGATGGTAGGGCATCGGGGGAATGTCCTGGCGGGTCCCGCCTCGGCCAGTGTGTGTCGGAAGTGCGCAGCAACGAAGCCAGGGGACTTCTATGGATGGTCGGGGCGAGAGGATTCGAACCTCTGACCCTCTGCTCCCAAAGCAGATGCGCTACCAGGCTGCGCTACGCCCCGACTCTCCCAGATTGTACCCGACGGCCGCGCCGTGGCACCCCTGCTCGCTGCGACCTGGGCTCGAGTCATGGCTTTGCACGCCGGCCCGGGCAGCCGGAAGGAACGAGCTAGCGATGATGCACAAGCAGAGACAGCAGGTAGCCGAGAAGAACGAGCGGTATGGCGAAGATGGTCAGCAGCGCGGCCAGGATCAGGAGCAGAAAGCCCCAGTCGCGCCAGCGGTGTCGGCCAGGCTCAGCGATGTGACGCGACAGCAGGGCATAGTTGCGCCGATTCGCCTTCCACGCAATATCGAAGGCATCGCCAAACACCGGGATCATGCCGATACCCACATCAAGCGCCAGGTTCGCCAGCATGCGCGCAAGCAGGATGGGAGGAGCGCCGCGAAACCATGCCGCCACCACGATGAAGGATGACAGGAGGCCGGCGAGTACGTCGCCCGCAAAAGGGACAAGTCCAATCAGACCGTCGATGCCGAAACGGATCCGGGTGCCGGGGAGCGCAAAGCAGTCATCCAACAGGTGGGACAGGGATTCGAGATTGCGATCCGAAAAGAGTCCCTCGCCGATCTGCCTGCGCAATCCTGCTCGCGCGGGGGGCAGCGCGATGCCGTGCTCAGCGGCCGGCCCGGCACTCCATTGATTTTGTTCCGGTGTCGGCATCGATCCTCCTGCGTACAAGCTGAATCCTGTAGCCGTTTCGTAGAAGATAGATGCGCTTCGCCACCGCCCGTCCCTCCCCCGGGGTATGAAAGTGATGCTAGAATCAGGCTTTGTATGGCGGCTATAGTTCAGTGGCAGAACGCCGGTCTGTGGATCCGGATGTCGTGGGTTCAATCCCCACTAGCCGCCCCACCCTTGATCCTCCCCCAAAATGATGGCCGGTAAGGTACGCCTGGGCTGCTCAGGGTGGGCATACGCAAGCTGGCGCCCCGGCTTCTATCCCGCGAAATCCCCCCTCAAGAAGCTGCTCGAAGCTTATGCTGCGCGCCTGAATACGGTTGAGGTGAACTACACCTTCCGTTCGCTGCCGACGGCATCGATCGCAGCGAACTGGCTCGCGCAAACACCTCCGCACTTCCGCTTTGCCTTCAAGGCTCCACAACGGATCACCCACCTGCGCCGTCTTCGCGGGGCAGGTGCGGCTCTCGCAAGCTTTGCGGAGGCGCTGCAGCCAGTCGTCGACGCAGGCCGCCTTGGCCCGGTGCTCTTCCAGTTGCCGCCGAAATTTGCGATCGACGTAGCACTTCTGGGTGAGTTCCTGGCGGAAGCCGCTCCGTTTAACCTGCAGATCGCCTGGGAGTTTCGCGATCCTTCCTGGTTCAGCGACGCGACCTATGCTGTGTTGAGCCAGTATGGCGCCGTGCTGTGCGCAGCCGAGAACGACATGCTGCGCTCGCCGGACCTCCCGCTTTCCCCTTCCCTGCGCGTGTTCCGCCTGCGCCGCTCCCAGTACACGGTGCAGGAACTGACCGCGCTGGCAAGCCACTTCACCAGCCTTGCCGAGGAAGGCGCCGACGTCTACGGATTCTTCATGCACGAAGAGGCGCCGGATGGCCCGCTGCGCGCCGCCGAGGTGCTCGCACAGGTGCCAGCGGAGCTCCGCGGTTGAGCCCCGACTCCGCGGAGTGGGTCGTCGCCGGGAGCGCCGTGGTCGCGAGCGACACAGCGGCCGCCCATGCTCCGGCGGGAACAGACTGGCTGCGGCCTTTCATCCCTCACCGCTGGCTGCGGAACCCTCATGCCCAGACCATAGCCGGCAATTTCCTGCGGCGTGCAGGCACTTTGCCGGGGCCTGGCGAACAATTGATTGTCCCTGTAGAAGACGCACACCCGCTTGCGGTCGCAGGCAGCGGTCGGGCAGTTGAGACTGTTCCCGAAACTTCTGTGCTCTGCCTCTGTCACTGGCAGCCGGAAGAGGTGCGCCACGGCCGCCTGACCGTTGTTCTCGTGCATGGCCTGGAAGGCTCCGCAAGCTCAGGCTACATCCTCGGCAACACTGCCCGGCTTTGGGCCGAGGGCTGCAACGTCGTTCGCATGAACATGCGTTCGTGCGGCGGTTCCGATGCGCTTGCCCCCACCATCTACCACTCGGGCCGCTCATCGGATGTCGGCGCGGTCTGCGCGCGGCTGGCCGCGCTCGGCTTCGATCGCCTCGCCGTGATTGGCTACTCCATGGGCGGCAATCTCGTCCTGCGGTATGCAGGCGAACAGTCACTGCTGCCCGCCGAACAGCGCAATCCCAGTGTCCGCGCGGTGGCCGGCGTGTCGCCCCTGCTTGACCTCGCGCCTTCTTCCGCCGCTCTCCACCTGCCTGCCAACCGGCTGTACGAAGCACGTTTTCTGCGTGCCATGAAGCGCCGCCTGCGCTACAAGGCGGTCTTGTTCCCCGCCATCTACGGCACGCTCGATACGGAGGGTGTCTATGGGCGCATCCGCACCATGCGTGATTTCGACGGCGAGATCGTGGCTCGCTTTGGTGGCTTTCTCGATGCGGACGATTACTATGAAACCGTGCGCGCCTCGCGCTATGCCGATACCCTGCAGATACCCGCCCTGATTCTGCACGCAGCCGACGACCCATTTATCCGCACCCTGCCCGAAACCAGCGCTGCGCTCGCCGCTAACCCCCATGTCACCTATGTGGAGACGACCCATGGGGGTCACTGTTCCTTTCTTGCGGAACCGTCCGGCAGAGACGAAGGCCGCTGGGCGGAAGAAATGCTGGCCGGCTGGCTTCGCTCGACCGTTCCGGCATGATCGCCGACTGGACGGTCGATGCAGGCCCGGAAAGCCCGGTAATCGTGCTGCCCTGGGACGGCTGGATCGACCTGCGCCCTCCAAGCACCGACGATCCCGCTCGCAGAGCACCGAGTTTGGCCGGCAGCGCGCAGCAGGTCCGGGAGACACAGCGCTACCCGGAGCTGCTCCCGATGCTCCGCATGGCGAATCTTGGGCATACCGCTACCTCCAAGGTCGACATCTTTCAAGTCCAGCGCGAAGAGGCGGATCCGGAGATCGCGGAGGAATACGGTCTGGCCGCCACCGCATCCGGGCTCGGGAGCTACCTGGACCTGGTAATCCTGCCGCCTGCCACACCCCCTGACTTCCCGGATTTTGAAGCCATGGCGCGCCGGGTAAGTGCCGCGTTGCAGACCCTCGAGCATCCCGGTTGCGGCGCAGAGATCGTGATTCGTCCTGCCCACGTTTTCGGGGAGCACACGTTCGCACTCACGCTGTATGCGCTTGGCTTCGGCGAAGACCAGGCTACCGCGCGAATCCGCTGGGCCGCCACGGCCCTGGCGCTGGTCGACACTACGCTGGTGCATATGCCGCGGTCGCTGTTGTGAAGCGGCGGCACCTCGTTTTCTTCCCCATAGGCCAATCCAACTTTCAGTGCTTCACCGGCGTGGAAACCGCCGACCCCAGTTGGGGAACCTGCCGACGAATTGAGCCGGCTGCGCCAGAGACTACGCAGAACGCACACCATGCGCGGTAAACTAGCGGCGTGACCCTGTAGCTCAGCTGGATAGAGCATCTGCCTTCTAAGCAGAGGGCCGCTGGTTCGAGCCCAGCCAGGGTCACCACTCCCGTCCCACCGGCAGTTTCCAGACCATTCCCCAGACCGGGCTTTACGGGAGCAGCCGGGCACTCCAAAGGTTGGTGAGCCAGCCCCGGTGCTTCTTTCTGCGAGACTCCCCCGTGTCGATGAAGCGGGTGACAGCCGAACTCTTGACGAATCGGATAGCCAGCTCAATCGAGTGATGACGGCGCCATTTGAGCTCCTCGCGGCGCCATACCGTATCTTCCGTCAAACCAGCGGCGCTTCCCCGTTCCAGTGTTTCCACGTCCATCTCTTCATGGACCTGTTGGGCGAGGTCGTGCAGCAGTTGCACCGCTGCGAGCGTTGAGGCCGGACTCCCCGCTGACGTCAGCGAAAGATAGCACGCAGCGCTCACCAGCGACTCGAAGGCCTGCTGCAGCGCGAGCTGCTCCGCGGACAATGGTGCCCGAGGTTCGTACGGCGCGGAAACGACCGGCAGCCGGGATGCGAGGCTCTCGAGCGGGCTGTGGTGCGGAGCGCGTGGATTCCGCAGGGGCCCGGGCGGTGCATACACGGGAGAGCCGGCATGCAGCAAAGGAAGTCCTGTGTGCCCGATCACTGGTATCTCGTTCATGGTTGACACTCCTGCAGAGACGCGCAGGGCATCTATCGGCATTTGCAGCTCCGGCGGACAGGAGAAATGTAAGAAAGTGACGCTCGTGTGCAGAAACGGGAATACCTAGCGGCGCCCGGTTGCATGGCGCAGACCAGCAAGCCCCAAAAACGAGAGACCAAGGGCGCAGACGCCTGGCCAGCCATCATGCTGCCAGGCCAGTGCGCCGGCGGCTGAACCCACAGAGCCGAAGGCAAAATAAATCATCATGTACACCGTGTTGATCCGGCCGCGAGCCGTCGCATCGATGCCGAAGATGCGTGTCTGGTTCGCGATCTGGTTCGCCTGTGCGCCCCCGTCGAGCAGTACCACCCCCACCACCAGGCCAAGCACGTGGTAGCCCGTGGCCCAGAGGATGGCGAAGGCAGCCCCCTGCACCAGCAGCGCCCAGCTCATCACCGCCCGCGTGCCATGGCGGTCAGCCATCCGTCCCGCGAAAGGCGCCACCATCGCTCCTGTGGCACCAAGTATGCCGAACGCCCCTGCCACGCCGGGGCCCATGCCGTAGTGGGTGGAACCAAGAAGAAAGACCAGTGTTGTCCAAAAAACAGAGAAGGCTGCGAACACCAGCCCGCCTACCAGGGCCGATTCGCGAAGCAATGCCTCGCCTGCGGCCAGGGTCCAGAGGGAACGCAGCGCGTGGGCGTATCGCACAGGGTGCCTGGGCGGCAGCCTTGGGAAAGCACGCAGCAGCAGCGGTACGAACAGCAGGTTCAGGGAGGCTGCGGTGTAGAACACGCTGCGCCAGCCGAACCACGATCCCAGGGCTCCCGAAAAGGTGCGCGCCAGCAGAATACCCAGCAGCAGGCCCGTCATGGCGATACCGATCGCCCGGCCGCGATCCTTCTCGTCGGCCAGTTCCGGCGCGATCGGAACAGCAACGTGCGTGACCGCTGCCGTGAGGCCGGTCACCACGCTGGCAAGCAGCAGCACCGCAAACGTGGGCGCGAGCGCGCTGGCCAGCATCGACGCAGCAACAGCCGCGAAGAGTTTCACCATCAGCCCGCGGCGCTCTACCACATCGCCAAGCGGCACAAAGAGGAAAATACCGAGCGCGTAGCCGATCTGCGTCGCGACCGCGACTTCGCCGATCTGCCCGGGCGGCACGTGGAGGGAGCGAGCCATCTCGAGCAGCAGCGGCTGGTTGTAGTAAATGTTGGAAACGCCGACGCCACAGGCAAGGCTTAGCAGCAGCAGGGTGCGGCGGGAGTGCGCGGGCGCTTCCCCGGCATCTCTCGCGGGATCCATCGGCTGCATCGTCGTTCCGGCCATCCCTACCAGTATCACCTACCAGGTAGCCGCGGGAACGGCGGCGCGGGACGCTGGACGCTCATGGGCCAGACCGGTACGCAGGACGCGTAGTTGGACAAAGCTTAAAGAGCGAAATACGGAAGCGCGAAAGCTACCGAAGGCGTGACTACAGGACGCGCAACAAGCAGTGCGCGCCTGCCCGTTGCTTTGCGTCCGGGCGCCGCGTCCGCCCGGTGCCGTTCCCCTGGATCAGTTCCATGCCAAGGATCGACAAGCTTTTCCGTAGCTGGGTCTGCGCGTGCCGGGCCCACGCGCCGGTGCCATCCAGGCGCAGGTAGGTCGTCCAGTGCGGAAGCGCCGCCCGCCGCTGCCCGTGCCGCTCCAGCGCCAGCGCTAGGTTGTAGTGGGCATCGGCGTAGCGCGGCTGCAGCTGGATAGCACGACGGTATGCCGCGATTGCTTCCGGCAGCCGCTTCAGCTCATCCAGAACGTTGCCGAGATCAAAGAAAGCCAGCGCATACGAGGAGTCGCTCTCCGTTGCGAGGCGATAAAAGTGCTCGGCCCGCACAAAGTCGCGGCGGTTGTACCAGAGCGTTCCCAGGTTGATCGCGGAAGGCGCGTGCCCTGGACACAGGCCAAGCACGCTCTCATAGCCGGCCACTGCTCCCTCGACGTCGCCGCCTTCTTCTGCGTAGACGGTCTGCGTGAAGAGTCGGCTGATTTCAAGATCGCGCTCGCGCGCAGACCCGGCAGGTACCGCGATGGCAGCAATCGGCCGCTCGCCGGTTCCGTTGAAGTCAAGCAGGTATTGCCCTGCGATTGGCTCCATGACGGTACCGGAATGGCGGAAGATGAGGCGTCGCGGCCCGCTCGGCTCCAGGTCAAGGCTTGCCTCCAGCAGGGGGTCCGGTAGCCCGGATACCGCGCGCATGGCGACGATCGCGTTCCGGATACTTCCGGCGGAGATACGTTGAGCTCCCAGCTCACGCAGCTTCCGCAGCTGGCCGAGGTCCTGAAAGCTGTAAGCCTCGCAGCAGGCGATCAGCCCGTTCCGCTCCCACATGCGGAGCTGCTGTTCGCGGATCCCGAAGATACGCAGCACATCCTTGCGACAGTAATCACTCACGGCTTTGGGCTCCTCCATGCAAGCGAGTCCTTTGTTCCTGCCGATTATGGCATGCCAGTGCTGCACATAAGTAACGGGGCATGAAATTGCAGTGGATAAGGGGTCCAAAACGGGAGGCGGGCCTGGCGCAAGTCTTCGCCCGCAGTACTGAAGTACCGTTGCCGCACCTGCAGGATTGCCTTACAACCGTGGAGTAACAACGCAGATCTGGGGAAAGGGGCTGGGAGACCAGCCCCTCTTTTTTCTCCGGCGCCCGCGCCCCGCGACTTGCCAGGCACGAGCGTGCCGACCGCCGGCAGCTGAGGAAACTGCTCGAGAAAGGGAGCGCGCGACAAGGTAGCGGGCACCCGCCACGGCATTGGGAATGATAGCGATGGGCTGCCTGCAGCCAAAGGCGCGATAGTCGTTCGCTTCTGCCTGGGTCAGTGCATGGAGGCATGCGGCGTCTGGGAGGGTGCGGCGTCCAAAGACGGCGGTGTACACGTGCTTCCTGGTCCGGCGGCGAGCCAGCGCCCGAGGTGCCAGCATGCCGTGAGCGGACACGATGTACGGCTTGCCGGCGCCGCGTGCCGTACGCGCAGCCACCAGCGTGCTGTGCTGCCAGATGCCGTGGATGTGCACGCCATCGGAAGCCTCAACAATGTGGCGGAAAGACTGTGCGTGAGACCGGTGCAGCAGCCAGCTTCGGCGAAGCGAAGGCCAGTACTGAAGTGCCAGCTCAGGGTAAGCAGGGGGATAGTATTGCTCCTCTGGCAGGCAAAACGAGCCGATGGCGACCTGGAAACGCTCCGCGGAGGAGAGTACCGAAGCAAGCTGGGGGACGACCGCGCTGACACCGCCGTACTTGGGATCAAGGTGCGAAACCACGCTGAGCCAGTGACTGGCGCGTGTCGCCGGCTGCGCCCGGGTATCGTCCTCGTTTCGGGTAGGCTCCCCATTCACCGGGATACTCGACGGCATGGGCGGACTTCCTCTGAACAGGTCCGTGTGCCTGCGGCTGTTGGCGGCGCGCGGTGTAGGTAGCAATGGCTCACTCCTGTTGAGAGGACGCAGCCGCATGACGGCCGGCGTCTTCTCCTCGCTGTAACCACAATTGCCTTCCATGGCTGCGCAGTGCACGTAGCTGCCCGGCATTGCTCCAGCCTGTTGCTGGTGGCGCAGCCGCTGCGCCCACCGAGAGCGGTCTCTGTTAGTTGCTGGTAGGGTTTTCGATGCGCGCCTCGGACCTTTCCGGACGATCTGCCTGATGCGACTATGACCTGCTTCGCAACCGAGTGCTTGGCAACCTGGAGCAGGTGCCTCCCGCAAGGTCGTATGCCCCTGGTAATCACTTACCTATCTCCGCAGGAGCCGGAGTCATCCTCTGAATCTAACTGCGCTGCGATAACAGCAAGAAAACTGCGTGCCAGCGAGATAGGACCGGATGCAAATCATCACGCAGATAGAACGAAGGGTTTGCGCCTCCGCCCCGAAGGCAGAGCAAAGGGATAAGTGCATAGCGCTGACGATCTATGCACGGATAACTTACACCGGCCGCCCGTCTCCTGACCCGGTACGCGACGCGACGCCCGGTTACGGCAGCTGCGCGCGCATGGCTGCATAGGTCATCCTCAACCCGGCTTCGAGCGAGGTGGTCGCCTGCCAGCCGAGCGAGCGAAGCCGGCTCACGTCGAGCAGCTTGCGTGGCGTTCCATCCGGCCTGGCCGTGTCATAGCGCAATGCCCCGCTGTAACCTGCGATGCGGCAGATCAGCTCGGCCAGCCCGCGTATGCTGATGTCTTCCCCGGTGCCGATGTTGATCAGGGGCGGCCCTGCCGCAGCGAGAAGCCTGCCATACCGATCCTCGTCCAGCCTGAGCAGGAACACGCAGGCCTCAGCCATATCCCCGGCGTACAGCAGCTCCCGGCGCGGCGTACCCGTGCCCCAGATCACGACCTCCCCGTGGCCCGCCTGCCTTGCCTCACTTACCTTGCGCAGCAGCGCCGGCACCACGTGCGATGTGTGCAGATCATAGTGATCGTTAAGTCCATACAGATTAGTCGGCATGGCTGCCAAGTATCTCGTGCCGTACTGCCGGTTATAGGCCCAGCACATCTCCACGCCCGCGATCTTGGCCAGCGCGTAGGACCGGTTCGTGGGCTCAAGCGGGCCGGTCAGCAGGTACTCCTCGCGGATAGGCTGCGGACATTCCCGGGGATAGATACAGCTGGAGCCCAGAAACAGCAGGCGTGCCACGCCTGCCCTGCGGCTTGCTTCGATCACGTTGTTCTGAATGGCGAGATTGGCACGGATGAAGTCCGCGGGGCTGGTGTCGTTCGCGAGAATGCCCCCCACCTTCGCGGCGGCGAGCACGACGTACTCCGGCTTCTGCTGCTGGAACCAGCGCTCCACCGCCAGGGAGTCTTCGAGATCCAGCGCATCGCGGGAAGCAGTCAGGAGGTGGCGAAAGCCCTGCCGCTCCAGCTCACCGCAGATTGCCGAGCCGACCAGCCCTCGATGGCCGGCGACAAAGATGCGAGCGCCGTTCCCCATGCCGTTCTTCTCCACTCCTGTGCCCATGCTGCTGACTGTACACAGGGCAACCGCAGGTGCCTCACGAGCGGACACATTCCTGGTCACACTGAGCGGAAGTAGGAGGGGAAGCCAAGTCGTTTTAAGACTTTAGATGGAGCCGACGACCGGACTTGAACCGGTGACCTGCTGATTACGAATCAGCTGCTCTACCAACTGAGCTACGTCGGCCTGGAAGGCGAGGCGGCAGGTTAGAGAGGGCTGCCTCGGCCTCCCTGATTCTACCGGCAGGTGCGGTCAGGGTAAAGCGGCCTTCGCGCGAGGCTGGGGGAGCCGAGGATTGTGCCGCGGGCGGCAGGGAAGGTGGGAAAGGCCATCCGGCAACAGGACAGCCCTTCCCCAGGGAGAATAGTTCCAGATGGAGGCAAAGCCACCCGAACTTTCTGGCAGCAGAATATGAGGCGCGCCCAGGGGTGTCAAGGCAAATCAGAAACACCTGCATGGTCTTTGTAATGAGCAACTTATCGTCAAAAGGCTGGCGCCGGGGACGTTCACCAGGAAGCCCATGTGCCGCGACCGGCAAGGCACAACATGCCTCTTTTCACATGCTTAGCAGGTCGGCTGCACCAGCCTTGATGCACATCGAGCGGAATGTAAATTTCCGTTCACCGAGTCATCCGAGGCCGGTTCCTGCGGTCTCCTTAAAGCTTCAGGCTGATGAAGTCGTCGTCATTCATTGAGGAGTCCGGCTTTCCGCGCAGGCGGCGCAGCGTCACACGGCCAACTCCCAGGAACAGCGCAATTCCTACCGCGGCAACAGCAAGGATGCCCGTCAGGTAAGCGATACCCAGCAGCAGCTTGGCGGTCTTTGCGACTTCGCTGATGTAGCCCTGCGGCTGATCGACCGTGATGTCCGCGACATAGTGGACGCGCCCGAGCAGCGCCTGCGCATCGGTCAGCGACAACCCGGCGCCGGACACGACCCCAACCAGCGTACCGATGCGACGCACGGCCACATGTGTCGCCGGGTCGGGCAACGCCTGGATCGTGCGGAGCGAGGCGGCGGCGATCTGTGGCGTCGGCAGCATGAGCAGGGTGAGTGTGGCCCCTGGACCCGAGGGAACCTGGTAGCGCGCAGTCGCCGCCTCCGCCGACCGGTTGAAGTCGATCGCGCTCACCGGGAGCGGCCCGTTGTAGCCAGCCGGGCCAACCGCATAGTGCAGCGAGCCACGCTCGATACCATCCGCCGGCATCAGCCCGGGCAGCGTCGGCAGCACGGCCTCCGAACCCTGCACCCTGGGCAGGTTGGCCACCAGCGCGGCCATTGCGGGCTTCAGGTTGTCCGGGGCGCTGCTCGTACCTAGCCCTTCGGCATGCACGATCACGAGCGTGACATTGTTCTGGACCAGGAAGGTGCCTGGTTTTTCAGCAGAGTTTTCACCGACCGTGCCAGGCTGCATTGCGGGGTCGCGGTAGAAGGTGAATGCGCTGAAGGCCCCGGTCGCGTCGCTGAAGCGGAGGACCTGCACAGCCCAGCCGGCCGCGGCGACACCAGCATAGTGGGCCGACGCCGACTCGACCAGCCCATCTTCCTTCAAGACCCCGGCATGCTCACCATCGACAGCAACGGGATCAGAGCTGATGACGATATTGCCCTCGCGGGGCTCCCCGGCAAAGT
>CAXTEW010000032.1:0-16000 GCA_964243175.1 uncultured Acidobacteriaceae bacterium | reverse complement strand
TCAGCGTCTCCATGAAGTCGGACGTCATGAGAAGCCATCGTGCCAGCCGCGGTTCCAGCTCATGCAGCCGGTTGCAGAGGATCAGCTGCGTAGTCTGCTCCAGCAGCGAGTACAGAAAGCTGTGGACCGGCTGGAGCAATTCACCCGCATCGGCCATTTGGTGGCGCAGGTGCTCGACGCGAATGCGGTAACCGGCGCCTGCACCCTGCATGACAATCTTGTTCTGCGTCCGCGTTTGCCCCAGCAGGGCCTGTACCCCGACGAGCCCCTCGCGCCCGATGATGCCAACCTCGACTGGCGTGCCCGCGGCATCCAGGCTGGTCATGGACGCCATGCCACGCTCCAGGAAGTAGACATGCTGGATATCTTCCTCGGGCTTGACGAGCAGGAAGCCCTGCGGCAGGTCCATCAGCGTCAGATGCGGTGAAAGTTGATCCAGGAGCGAATTTGACAAAGCTCCGAGGATGCAATTCCTTGATGGCATCCTGGATAGGCTCTGTTGGAACCCATTTCTCTGCATGCTGTCCATCATGAAAGCGTTTAGGGATAACCTTTCACGCGCCGGACAAACCAGGGCAAAGCCTGGTTGCTCACGACGTAATTGGAACGTACGCGGTAGAAATGTCGGCGTCTGTTCGACAGCATACGATTGCACACGGCACTAAGTGCCGCAGCAAAGGGAACTCTTGCTCGATAAGGAACAGCGGTGCTTCAGACGTCGAGCATGCGACTTACCAGTTCATTCAGCAGCGCCGGGTTGGCCTGCCCCTTGCTTAGTTTCATCACCTGCCCGACAAAAAACGCCGCGACTGTCTTCTTGCCGCCACGGTACTGCTCAACCTGTTTCGGATTCGCAGCGATTGCCGAGGCGACCATCTGCTCGATCGCGCCGGTGTCAGAGATCTGCACCGGTTTCTCGCGCGCATACACGGCAGGGAAGTCTTCGCGGGTTTCAAATGCGACATCGAACAGCTGCTTCATCTGCCGGCTTGAGAGCTTGCCATCCTCCGCCAGGTCCGCTGCCTGCGCCAGCCCTGCCATGGTGATCGGCGATGCTTCGAGCTCCAGGTTATGCAGCTTCAGGCGCGAGGTCAGCTCGCTCTGCACCAGGTTGGCTACCCGGCGAGGATTCTTCGCCGCCCGGGCTGCTGCCTCAAACTGGTCGGCAAACAGGCGGGTCGCGGTGAGCGTCGCTGCATCCTGCGCGGAGATGCCGTACTCGCTGGTCATGCGCGCGCGCCGGGCCTCGGGCAGCTCCGGCAGCGTGGCCCGCATACGCCCTTGCGCTGCCGTGGTGACGTGCAGCGCCGGGAGGTCGGGCTCCGGGAAATAGCGATAATCGTGCGCCTGCTCCTTGGAGCGCATGGAGTAGGTGCGGCCTTCCGCGGCATTCCACAGCCGCGTCTCCTGCACTACGCGCCCGCCGCTCTCGATCAACTCGACCTGCCGCTCGATCTCGTAGGTCAGCGCGGCGCGGATGTAGCGAAAGCTGTTGACGTTCTTGACCTCCGCCTTGGTCCCGAACTGCGCCTGGCCGCGGGGCCGCACGCTGACATTCGCGTCGCAACGCAGCGAGCCCTCCTCCATATTGCAGTCGGAGACGCCGGTGTACAGCAGGATCTCTTTGAGCTTCGTCAGGTACTCGAACGCCTCGTCAGGGGTGCGCAAATCAGGCTCGCTCACGATCTCGATCAGCGGCGTGCCACACCGATTCAGGTCGACCGAGGTGCTGGTTGCCGAGTCATGCACGCCGTCGTGGAGGCTCTTGCCCGCGTCTTCTTCCATGTGCAGACGCGTAATGCCAATGCGCTTGGACCCGGTCGCCGAGGCAACATCCAGCCAGCCATTTTCAGCCAGCGGCTTATCGAACTGCGAAATCTGGTAGCCCTTCGGCAGGTCGGGATAGAAGTAGTTCTTGCGGGCGAAGATGCTGGTTTCGCGGATCTCCGCGTTGATGGCCATGGCGGCCAGCGTGGCAAATTCGACAGCGCGCGCATTCAACACCGGCAGAGCCCCGGGCAGGCCCAGGCAGACGGGGCAGACCAGGGTGTTGGGCGCGGCACCGAACTGGTTGGCGCAGCCGCAAAAGGCCTTGGTGCGGGTCAGCAGCTGGACATGCACTTCGAGCCCGATTACCGGTTCGTACCTCGCGAGGATTTCAGGCGAAACAGTAGCAGCGGTTGCCATGGCTAGAGTTTACAAGGCGCCAGCCAGGCATGACTTGCCGCAGCGGCCTCCATCTATCCGGCCAGGCATGACCAGGATGCACACCGTGTTTCCGCCGGATGCCAGCCACACGCGTGCGGAGGTCCAGCTACCCGGAAGGAACATGACGAAAGTACCAATTGCTGAGGAAACTGCTCGCCAGGACTCGCTCTCTCGCTACAGTCGAGCAGGTCTGGCGCTTGCACGGTGAAGAGCTGCCGGGAAGTGCCACCAGAGCCGGACAGGAGTGCCCATGCAGGAAAGCGAAATGAAGTTTGTTGCCACATGCTGGCCCGATGGCGAGATCACGATTGCCCTGGACCGGGAGTACACGCTCGACGAGATCGAAGCCCTCTAGCGCAAAGCCCTGCCGGCTGCGGTGGGCAAGCGTGGTCGACTGGCTTGTCGCGGCCCGCGCCTCTCCGCTCGCTGGTTCTCCCGCCAGGAGGCTGGGGGAGCGTGTGGCGCGCTGCTAAACTGGCAGCAGCATGATTCTGCCGTTTGTCCGTGAACTGCTGGCAGAGCTGGAGCGCTCGCCCTCCTTTGAGCAAGCCACACGCCACCTGCAGCTGGGTCGGGGGCGTCGCCGTGTGTCTGGACTCACTGCCTCGGCTCGCGCACTCTACCTGCCATTTCTCGCCCGCGCCGCACGCCTGCCTGCCATCGTCCTGGTCGCCGACAACAAGGCCGCCGACTCGCTCTACCTGTCGGTTCGCGCCGCCTGTGAGCTGACCGGCGCCATGCCCCCTGAGCGCGTGGTGAAGCTGCTGGCGCCCGACGTGCTCCCTTTTGAACACCTGTCGCCCCATGCTGAAGTGCAGGAGAGCCGCGCGACCACGCTGTGGAAGATTGCGACGGAGGCCGCTTCGATCGTCATCGCGCCGGTTGAGGCCGCCGCGCAGAAGCTCTTTCGGCCCGCCTACTATGCGGACCTGGCCCGCACCCTGCGGCGGGGCGAAGAGCATGACCTGGACGAGCTCACCTCGCACCTGGCCAGCGTTGGCTACGATGCGGTCGACCTGGTCGATATGCCAGGGCAGTACACGCGGCGTGGCGGCATCCTGGACGTGTTTTCGCCCGAAGCCGAGCGGCCGGTGCGGCTCGAGTTTTTCGGCGATGAAATCGAGTCGCTGCGGCGCTTCGACGCCGAAACCCAGCGCTCGCTGCAGCCGCTGGACGAAGCCGTCCTGCTGCCGCTTACCGAAACCCCGGTGACCGAGAAGTTGCTGGCTGCTGTGCATGCACGCTTATCTGGCTCGCACCTGGACAGCGCCGACGACCCGGCACTGGTGGAGCGCTCGATCGCGGCCAGCGGCGTCACGGTGTTCCCCGGGTGGGAATTGTTTGCAGGCGTTGCCGGCGCCGATACCACGCTGCTGAACCTGTTCAAGCGGTCGGTGCTTTTCGTGGAAGAGCCGGGCATGCTGCGCAACCAGCTGGAGCGCTGGTGGAACAAGCTGGAGCAGCGCCACGAGCGCTCGAATATTGGCACCCTGATGCAACCACAGGACCTGTACCGTGAGCCGGCGCTGCTGCTTGCGCTCATCAGCAACCAGCCTGGGCTCGACCTCGACCAGCTGGGCATCGTCGATGTGCTGGACGACGACCTGACGCTCGGGGAGATCGCGTTTGCGACGCGCCCCACGCTGCGCTTTCACGGCAATGGCATCGCGCTGACAGAGCAGATCAAGCAGCTGCTCGAGAGTGAGCAGCGCCTGCTGATCGCCTCCGCAAACCAGGGCGAGCTGGAGCGCATGGCCGACCTGCTGCGCGAGCATGACATTGCCTACCGCATCGGCTGGCGGTCGGACCAGGCGTCCGCGGAAATGGGTGAGAATGAACGGCGCATGCGCCCGGGCGAGCGCATGGCGCCGGTGCTGGTGCGCGCGCAGCTCGCCAGCGGCGTGGCACTGACAGACGCGAACATTGTTGTCTTCGGCGTCAACGATGTATCGGACGATGCCGATGTCGCCGCGCGTCCTGTTGCCAAACGATCGAAGACAGCAGCCTTTGTTTCGGACTTTCGCGATCTCACCGTCAATGACTACGTGGTGCACGTCGAGCACGGAATTTCCCGCTACGTGGGTTTGCGCGAGATCGAGCAGGACGGGGTCAATGTCGAGTTCATGATTCTCGAGTTCGCCGATGCGGCGCGGCTGTATGTGCCGCTCACGCGACTCGACCTGATCCAGAAATATCGCTCCAGCGAGGGCGGTCCGGCGCCGGTGCTCAACAAGCTTGGCTCGCAGGGCTGGGCGAAAACAACAGCGCGCGTCAAGAAGGCCATGGAGGACATGACCGACGAGCTGCTGAAGCTGTACGCGCAGCGCAAGGCTGCGCGCGGCCACCAGTTTCCGCCGGACAACGAGTTTCAGCGCGAGTTTGAAGACGCCTTTGATTTCACCGAGACCGATGACCAGTTATCCGCGATCCGCGATATCAAGGCAGACATGGAATCGGAGCTGCCGATGGACCGGCTGCTGTGCGGCGACGTCGGCTACGGCAAGACGGAAGTGGCCATGCGCGCGGCCTTCAAGGCGGTGCAGGACGGCAAGCAGGTTGCGGTGCTGACGCCGACGACCGTGCTTTCCTTTCAGCACTACGAGACATTCAAGAAGCGCTTCCGGCAGTTTCCCGTGGCGATTGAAATGATCTCGCGTTTCCGCACGCCGAAGGAGCAGAAGAAGATCCTGGAAGATGTTGAAGCCGGCAAGGTCGACATACTCATCGGTACGCATCGCGTGCTCTCGAAAGATTTGAAGTTCCACGACATCGGCCTGCTGGTAGTCGATGAAGAGCAGCGTTTCGGCGTGAAGCACAAAGAGAGATTGAAACAGATCCGCGCACAGATCGACGTGTTGACCATGTCGGCGACGCCTATACCAAGAACGCTGCACATGTCGCTCATCGGTTTGCGCGATATGAGCGTGATCGAGACGCCGCCGAAAGATCGCATGGCGATCCAGACCGTGGTCGCGAAGTTTGACGAGAAGCTGGTGCGCTCGGCAATCGAACTCGAGATGGAGCGAGGGGGCCAGGCATTCTTCGTCTACAACCGCGTGGAGTCGATCTACGAAATAGCCGCGAAGATACGCGAGCTCGTTCCGGCTGCGCGCGTAGTTGTCGGCCATGGACAGATGGGCGAGGCCGAGTTAGAGCGCGTTGTGCTCGCTTTCATGGATCACGAGTATGACGTGCTGGTCGCTACCACCATCATCGAGAACGGCATCGATATTCCTCTGGCGAACACCATCATCATCAACCGCGCCGATCGCCATGGATTGTCAGAGCTCTACCAACTGCGCGGTCGGGTGGGCCGGTCCAATCGCCGCTCCTATGCTTATCTGCTTATCCCTCCAGAGCAGGAGTTGACCGATATCGCGCGCCGTCGCCTGGCCGCGCTGAAGGAGTTCTCCGACTTAGGCGCAGGCTTCAAAATTGCAGCGCTCGACCTGGAGTTGCGCGGCGCTGGCAACATGCTAGGTGGCCAGCAGAGCGGCCATATCGAAGCCGTCGGGTTTGAGATGTACTCCGGCATGCTGGAGGAAGCAGTTGCGAAAATCAAGGGCGAGGTCACGGCCGAACATATCGCAACGCAGCTCAACCTGGGTATCTCGCTCCGTATTGATGAGAGTTACATCGCGGAAGAGAATCAGCGGCTGCGCATCTACAAGCGCATCGCAGCAGCCGGCAGCGAAAAAGCAGTCGACGATGTGCGCGTGGAGCTGGAAGATCGTTATGGTGAGGTGCCGGAAGGCGTGAAGCATCTGCTCGAAGCCGCCGCGCTGCGGGCGGAGTGCGAGCGGGTCGGTGTGTCGCAGGTCGATCGCAAGCGCGACCAGGTGCACCTGCGCTTCGCCGCGCAGGCCAGCATTGATCCGGGCCGGTTGATGCGACTGGTCGCGAAGAATGCGAAGCAGGGCGCGCAGTTCACCCCGCAGGGCGTTCTGCGCTTCCCGCTGACGGCTAAGGAGCCCGTACAGATGATTCTCGAGATACGGCTGCTGCTCGACGAGTTAGTCGTCGAAGAGCCGGCCGTCGCCTAGCTTACGTGTACGCAAACGAAGTTCGTCTGTAACTTTAGCTCGAACTACACGGCTGTCTAAGACAGTGCCATAATCACTTCCGCCGTCGTGACGATGCGGGCGAACTCCTCGTGCAGATTGGCCATCGTCATCTCGTGTATTTCTTCGGCTGAGTGTTTGTCCCCGTCAGGGCCGCTCCTGTCAAAGGTCCAGGTTGCATCACGAACCAGCCACGCATCGAAACCGAGGTTGCCGGCCATTCGTGTGGTTGTCTCCACACAATGATTTGTAGTAGCGCCGCAGATTACGAGCGTTTGGATACCAGCGCTGCGGAGCCTCGCTTCGAGGTCGGTTCCGATAAAGGAGCTGTTCACCCGCTTTACGATGACAGCTTCGCCGTCTCTTTCCTGCGCTTCACTTTTAACGAGATAGCCTGGTTGATCAGGAGCAAACGCCGAGCCAGGCTTGGTGCTCTCGTGACGGACATGAAAGATGGGCCGTCCTTTCACCCGAAACGCCTCCAGCAGGTCTGAGATCCGCTTCACGGCATCTGGATTGTTGCGGTGCTTCCCGGCAGCCTCCCACTCGTCAAATGCCCGCTGCACGTCAACGACCACAAGCGCGATTGTAAAAGGTTCCGCTTCGCTCATTGCTTCAACCTAACTCAAAGGGCTGTACCTGGCAACGATCGAGCGCAAAGCATGGCAGACCCAGCCGCCTGCTTCCTTCCGTAATCCAGCCCTTATGGGAAGAGGTGCACTCTGCACACTTCGCAGGATAGAAGCGTCGCGCGTTCTTTGTAGTCTGAACCTGCATCCATTCGCGTATGGACTTAGCCACCCTTCAGGCAGACGCAGCCATTCGCTTCGCTGCTTTTCTCGACGCGTTGCCGGCTGGCCGCGCGTCGCGCATTCATATCCTCTGCGACTCGGATTGCGACGGCCTGCCGGCGGGCGCGCTGCTGGTGCGGGCACTTACCCTTGCCGGCTACACGCAGGTTTCTATCGAGGCCAAGCGCAAGGGTGAGTCGGCGTGGAACCCGGAGGTGCTGGAGCGGCTTGCCGGGCGCGAGCCGCAGGCCCTGTTTGTGCTCGACCTCGGCAGCCGCGGCGACGCCATGCTGGCTGGTGTGCCCACACTGCTGATCGATCACCACTTACCGGGCGGCATACCGCCTGGCGCCGTGCTCATCACCGGCTACGGTACCGAGCCCACGCCGACCACGGGCCTGCTGGTGTACTGGTGTGTTCGTGGCATCCTGACGGAGGAGCAACGGGCGCCGCTGCTGTGGCTCGCCGCGCTGAGCATACTCAGCGACCTGGGCGACAAAGCTCCGTTTGAAGAACTGGCGGAGGCGCGCAAGACCTGGCCGACCGGCCCGATGCGCGACGCGGTAACGCTGCTGAATGCGCCGCGCCGCACCGCGAGTGCCGACGCCAGCGAGGCGCTCGCGGCACTGCTGGGCGCTGAGAGTCCGAAGCAGATCAGCAGCGGAGCCTTACCGCAAACAGCCGGCCTGCGTGCTGCCAAAGAAGAGGTCGCGATCGCGCTCGCGCTGGCGAAAAAGGCAGCGCCAAAGTTTAGCCGCAAGTATCGCGACACGCTGGGTGCCGATCTCGTTGCATTAAGAATGGATACGCCCTGCCAGGTGCATCCGCTGGTCGCGCAGACGTGGCGCGGCCGCTTCAAAGACAGCATTGTGATGGGCGTGAACTTCGGCTTTCGTCCCGGCTATGTTCACTTTTCTGCGCGCGGACCGAAAGGCGTCAACGTCATCCAGTTTCTCCGTGAACACGCCCCCGCAGGCGCCGATCAGGGCTACGGCAATGGTCATGACCAGGCCAGCGGCGGCGCGGTTCCGGTTGCTTCGTGGAATGACTTCGCGACAGACCTGGGCTTTGGCCCGGAACTGCAGCTTGCACGGGCAGCGTCAAAGCAGTAAGCACAAGACCGCCTGCGCGGCTGGCGGCCGCTTCGTGGCGTGTGAACGCGTGGGCGGCATGGAGTCGCATCTCACTTCGAGATTGTGGCGACCCCGGTGGATGGACAGGAAACGCAGGCGATGGAGCAGGGATGAAATCCGACAAGAGTGGAAAGAAGTTATCCGGCGAGACACTTCGCGGTGCGATGATCGCGGATGACAAGGTCCAGGAAGTGGCCGGGAAAGCTGCAGAAAGGGTGGCCGAGCAAAAAGCCGGCGACAGGAGTGCCGCCCAGGAAACGACCAAGACGAAGCCCACGAGCAAGAAAGTCGCTGCGAAAAAAGCTGCAAAAAAGCCCGCGAAAAAAGCACTCAGCAAAAAGGAGCAGCAGGAAGCCGATCTCGCGCGCCGCATCGCCGAGCCGCTTTTCCCCTGCGCTCCGCTCGCGGCCCAGGCTGCGCAGCCCTGGCCGGCCCAGGCGATGCGGCTTGGTTTCGCGGTCAAGGTAATGGGCCAGCCGGGATTGAAAAGCAACGACACCCGCCGCTGGCAGGCGGGGCCGCACCTGCGTGTTTCGCTCGGCCACCTATGCGAAACGTTCACGTATCTGCGCAAGCACAACATACATATGTACCGCATGAGTTCGGACATGGCGCCCTATGCGACACATCCGGATATGCCGCAGTTCCACGGCATGGTGCAGGAGTCGGCGAGTGACCTGGCCTATGTCGGCAAGCTGGCGCGCGAAGCAGATATCCGCCTGTCCTTTCATCCATCGCAATTCATTGTGCTGAACAGTGAGCGGGAGGACCTGACCCGCAGGAGCATGTGGGATCTCGAATCGCAGGCCGACATTCTTGACCGGATGGAGTGTGGTCCGGAAGCGCGCCTGGTGATCCACGTAGGCGGTGCTTACGGCGACCGGGTAAGTGGCTGCGCGCGATGGTGCCAGACGTGGAAGCGGCTAAGTGAGCCGGTGCGCCGTCGCCTGGTGCTTGAGAATGACGACATCCGTTACAGCGCGGCCGATGTGCTCCGCATACACGAGGAAACAGGCGTCGCGCTGATCTTTGACTACCAGCATTTCTGGTGCTTTAACCCGGAGAAGCTGGAGATGCTGCCGACCATTGAACGCATGTTAGCGACCTGGCCGGATGCGCAGCGGCCGAAGCTGCATTACTCCTGCGCGCGAACCGAGATGCGAGAGATCAAGCGAAAGAATCGCAAGACCGGAGCAGTGGAGACAGTGCTCCAGCCACCTATCTGGACCGGCCATGCGGATTACAACAATCCGTTCGAAACGATGAATTTTCTCCGGCTGATTGCGCACCTGGACACCGACATCATGCTCGAGGCCAAGGCGAAAGACCTGGCCTTGCTGCGGTTACGCGGGGACATTGCACGCTACGCTCCAGAGCTGGCTCAGCGCTATAACATCGGTGCAGCGGATGCGTCTGATCCTGCTGCAGAGTTAGTCGCAGAGGATGGGGAAGTGCTGCAGGAGTGACAGCCTCGCGAACGAATGCTGGCAGGCGGCAGTCTCACGTAACGCCCTTCCGAACCGCCTGCCAGAATGCGCTTTCCGCGGACCCGGTATACTGGCCACATTTCCTTCCCTGCTGCTTTCCTGATCGAGGTTTTCTTTCCCATGCGTTGCTCCAGGACCTATTCCTTTTTGCACACCGCCTTGCTGCTTTTTCCTTTCGCCGCGATCCGCCCCGGCCTTGCACAACCTGTACCCGTCGCGCAGCCAGATGTGGCACATGCCGCGGAATTTCGGGCACTGGTCGATCGTTTCTACGCGTCGGCTTTGCCGTATGAGCCAACGGAAGCAACGACGCTTGGTATCCACGACTACGACAGCAAACTGGAGGACTGGAGCCCGGGGACTGTGCAGACCGAGATCCGCGGTCTGCATTACTACATGAGCAGGTTCGACGCATTCCCGCTCGATGGCCTGGACCAGTCGACCCAGGGCGATGCGACCATAATGCGGAACAGCCTGCGCTCGCAGCTGTTGACGCTGGAAACCATCAAGCCCTGGCAGCGGAATCCTGACTTCTACTCGACCAGTCTTACCAACTCCGCCTTTACGCTGATGGAGCGCGAATTTGCCTCGCCCGATGCGCGGCTTCGCTCGCTTGTTGCGCGCGAGCAGCAGATGCCAAAGGTGCTCGACGAGGCCCGCCGCAATCTTGAGAACCCGCCTGCCGTCTACACCGGCATCGCACTGGAACAGCTGCCTGGCGACATAGCTTTTTTTGAGCGGGATGTGCCGCAAGCCTTCAGCAAGGCAACCGATGCCGGGCTGCAGGCGCAGTTCCGCAAGTCGAATGCAGCCGTCATCGCCGCACTGCAGGGCTACCAGGCGTGGCTCAGGAGCGACCTGCTGCCACGCTCGCACGGCGATTTTCGCTATGGCGCCGACACGTTCAGCAAGAAACTTGCCTATGACGAGATGGTGACAACGCCGCTGCCGCAGCTGCTGGCGATTGCCATGGCTGATCTGCACAAGAACCAGGCAGAGTTCGCACGCGTGGCGAAGCTGGTTGACGCCGGCAAGGATCCGAAGCAGGTGCTCGCCGAGCTGGCCGGCGACCACGTTGCCCCGGATGCGCTGCTGCAGGACTTCAGGACGCAGTTCAGTGGATTGGTGCAGTTTATCCGCGACAGGAAGATCATTACTATCCCGTCGGATGTGGAACCGGTTCTCGAAGAAACACCGCCATTTGAACGGGCCACGACCCAGGCGTCCATGGATCCGCCGGGACCGTTTGAAACCAATACCAAGACCGCCTACTTCAATGTCACGCTGCCCGACAAGAGCTGGACCGCCCAGCATACGGCCGAGCATATGGCTGCCTTCAACGTGGGAACGGTGACCAGCACGTCGGTGCACGAGGCATACCCGGGTCACTATGTGCAGTTTCTATGGATGAATACCGCGGGCCTCAGCAAGGTGCGCAAGATTGTGAATGCCAACACCAACGTAGAGGGCTGGGCCCACTACTGCGAGCAGATGATGCTCGACGCGGGCTACGGCCAGCCCGGCGTGGGTGCCCGGGACGCGCGCGAAGCAAACCTGATCCGGTTAGGTCAGCTCCAGGATGCACTGCTGCGCGATGCCCGCTTCGTCGCCGCGATCCGGATGCACACCGGGGACATGACGATGCCGCAGGCGGTGGACTTCTTTGTCAACGAGGGCTACCAGTCCCGCTCGATTGGCGAGCTCGAGGTAAAGCGCGGCACGGCGGACGCGATCTACCTGTACTACACCCTGGGCAAGCTGGAGATCCTGAAGCTGCGTGCGGATGTTGAAAAGAAGCAGGGCGACGCCTTTTCCCTGCAGCGGTTTCACGACGACTTTATGCGGCAGGGCGCCGCACCGATCCCGATTGTTCGCCAGGCCTTGCTGGGGGACGATTCGCCCAGCCTGTAAGAAGGGCGCTTTACCTCGAGGCGGTGCTGCGAGGCCGCCCGGGGAGGCAGAGCCGGGCCAGCCTGTAGCATGACTGTAGCCGTCACGGTACGACAGTTTTCCTTGCCTTTGCAGTGTTCTGGCAGAATAGGCAGCAGTGCCTGCACTCGTGGCAGCAAGAGGATCAAAGAGGAACAGATGAATCAGAAAGTTCGCAAGGCTGTATTCCCTGCTGCTGGTCTCGGCACTCGCTTTTTACCGGCCACCAAAGCCATCCCCAAGGAAATGCTTGCGTTGGTTGACAAGCCGATCATCCAGTACGGGGTAGAGGAAGCACTGGCTGCCGGCATTGAAGAGATCATCATTGTGACAGCGCGCGGCAAGAGCGCGATCGAGGATCACTTCGATACCAGCTTCGAGCTGGAGGCGAGTCTTGAAAAGAAGGGCAAGACCGAGCTGCTGCAGCTGGCCAGGAGCATAGCCTCCATGGCGAAGCTTGCCTATGTCCGCCAGAGCGCCGCACTGGGGCTCGGGCACGCGGTGCTGCAGGCCAAGGATCTGGTCGGCGATGAGCCGTTTGCCGTGCTGCTTCCGGATGACGTCATGTCGGGCGAGGTCCCCTGTATCAAGCAAATGATCGAGGCCTATGACGAGGTGCAGAGCTCCATCATCGCGACCCAGGTCATCGATGGCCCGGCGATCTCCGCTTATGGCGTGCTCGATGGACAGCCGGTCGCGGGCAAACCCAAACTGTTTGACGTCAGCGGGATGGTGGAGAAGCCGAAGCTGGAAGACGCTCCGTCGAAGAATGCGATCATCGGCCGCTACGTCCTGACCCCGGCAATTTTCAGCAAGATTGAAAATCTCGAGCCGGGCGCAGGGGGTGAGCTGCAGTTGACGGACGCCATCAAGGCATTGCTCGGCGAAGAGAAAGTGTACGGCTTCTCGTTTGAGGGCCACCGCCATGATGCCGGCGATAAGCAGGGCATGCTGCAGGCGATGGTGCATTTCGCATTGAAGCGCGACGATCTCGGGCCCCAGTTTCGCGAGTATTTGAAAGGGTTGTCGCTGTAGAGAAGCGAAGGTGATTGATGATCGAACCAGCAGAGCCGCCACACCACCATCACCATCCGACGGGTATTCCATGGTTCGATCTCATCATGCCACTTGCGGTGCTTTTCGTCTCCATCGCCTCGCTGCTCACATCGCTCCACTCGGAGAAATCGATGGAGGCGCTGGTGGAGCAGAACAGCCGGTTGGTGCATGCGCAATCGACGCCACTGCTGATGTACGACTCGGCGGACGGGGACGCTGCGGGCAAACTTATCATTAAAATGACACTCAGCAACGTCGGAACAGGTCCTGCAGACGTGTACTGGTTTCGTGCGACCGACGGCCAAGGGCTCGACTACAGTGGAGCAGCATTGACAAGTCGGGCTATGAAGGCCGCTCCAGACCCGCGGCAGTCGCGGCCTGCGTCGCAGGATGTGGATTCCGTTCTCATGCGCAGTGGCGACGAGAGGATCATCTTCCTGTGGCCGAGACCGACTGGCAGCTGGTCCGGAATGGCAGAGTGGGAAAACTCGATCAGGCAAGGCACCACCTGCGACTAAGTGCGTGTTACTGCTCGATGTTTGATGAATGCCGGATCACAGACTTTGGGGTGAGTAAGCCGAAGCCTGTTCCCTCTTGCGACCAGGAGCATGCTCACCAGAGCTGAGCGTTATCATTGGGCATAAACGAGAGAAGGCCTGGAGCTAAGCTACCAGGCCTTTCTCTTTATGACCAAATGCGGTCTATCATTTACGCGTTGAGTGTCTTCAGATCGATAACAAAGCGGTACTTCACATCGGACTTCAACATCCGCTCGTATGCTTCGTTGATCTTGTCGATGGCGATCACTTCTACATCAGACACGATGCCGTGCTCGGCGCAGTAATTGAGCATCTCCTGCGTTTCCGCCATCCCGCCGATCATGGAGCCGGTGAGAGAGCGGCGTCGCAGCAGGTTGAATGCACTGATCTGTGCCGGCGTTTCCGGCAGACCCACCTGGCAAAGCTCGCCATTGGTCTTCAGCAGGTTCAGGAACGGGTTCAGGTCGTGCGGGGCTGAAACCGTATCGAGGATGAAGTCGAAACTACCCGCATGCTGCTTCATTTGCTCGGGATCCTTGGAGAGAACAACCTCGTCCGCGCCGAGGCGCTTCGCGTCTTCGGCCTTGTTCATCGACGTGGTGAACTGCACCACGTGCGCGCCGAACGAGTGGGCGAACTTCAAGCCCATGTGGCCAAGTCCACCCAGGCCGATGACGCCCACCTTCATGCCCTTGCCGATCCCGGCATGGCGCAGCGGCGAGTAGGTGGTGATGCCAGCGCAGAGCAGGGGCGCAACCCCGGCCGGGTCGAGCTTGGGCGAGATGGTGTGAACGAAATCCTCGTGCGCGGCGATCTGGTTGGAGTAGCCGCCGTAGGTGGGGTGGCCTTCCTTGTCGACATCGTTGTAGGTCTGCACCAGCTTGCGCTCACAATACTGCTCGAGGTCCTGCGTACACGCTGCGCACTCGCGACAGCTATCGATAATGACGCCTACCGCTGCGGGGTCGCCGACCTTGAACTTGGTCACCTCGCTGCCGACTGCCTTGACCTTGCCAACAATCTCGTGGCCGGGGACCAGCGGGTACTTTGAGCCGCTCCACTCATCGCGTACCTGGTGCAGGTCGGAGTGGCAGACACCGCAGAACTCGATGTCAAGCAGCACATCCTTCGGACCGGGATCGCGGCGTTCGAACGAGAACGGGGCAAGGGGCGACTTGGCATCCTGGGCGGCATAGCCCTTTGACTGAATCATGATCTTGGGTGGTCCTCGTTGCTGAAATTTGGGGTTCGGCTCATAGGATGCGGCGAGGCGCAGTCCGATGCTGCTCAGCGCGCGAACTCACTGCGTTTGCGGCTGTAGGTGAAGTAGATCAGCAGGCCAATCGCAAGCCAGATAAAGAAGCGCAGCCAGGTCACGATCGGCAGCCCTGCCATCAGCAGCGTGCAGAAGATGATCGAAAGCACCGGGAAAACCGGGCCGCCGGGACAGCGGAAGGAGCGGTGGCGGCCGGGGTCTTTCCAGCGAAGAATTAAAACTCCGGCCGAAACCAGAACAAAAGCAAACAATGTGCCGATATTAGAAAGGTCGGCAAATGTGCCGATATCGAGCAGGCCGGCGGGAATGCCGACCACGATGCCGGCGACCCAGGTAGAGACGACCGGGGTGCGGAACTTCGGGTGGATGCGGGAGAAGGCGGAGGGCAGCAGCCGGTCGCGCGACATGGCGAACCACACCCGCGCCTGGCCGATCTGGAAGACCAGGATGGAGGAGACCATGCCGAGCAGGGCGCCAATCAGCACGGCCAGCCGGACCCAGTGCAGCAGTGGCCGGCCAGTCGAGATGGACAGCTTCTTGAGCGTATTGACTACGGGTGCGGCGTCGTCGACTAGCTGATCCCAGCGGATAAGCCCGGTGAGGACGACAGCAACGCCGATGTAGAGGATGGTGCAGATGATAAGCGTGGCGATGATGCCGATGGGTACATCGCGCTGCGGATTCTTGCACTCTTCGGCCGCGGTTGAAACCGAGTCGAAGCCAATGTACGTGAAGAAGATGATCGATCCGCCGGTCAGCACGCCCGACCAGCCGTTCGGTACAAAGGGGTGCCAGTTTGATGGGTGAATGAAGCCTGCGCCGGCGATTACGAAGACCAGGATCGCCGCGATCTTGAGCAGGACCATGATGTTATTGGTCTCGGCCGACTCGCGGATCCCGCGAACCAGGACGACCGTCAGCAGCATGACGATGAGAAAGGCAGGCAGGTTGAAGCCGAAGTGCCAGCCTGGCCCATACAGGGTGTGCCCGGCGAGGTCGGTCAGCCCGCTGGGCAGGTAGGCCGGGGAAATCCATTGCAGCGAAGGGTGAATGCCCATCCAGTCCAGCAGGTCAACGACGTGCGCTGCAAAGCCGACAGAGACAGCCATGTTCGAGAAGGCATATTCGAGGATCAGGTCCCAGCCGATGATCCACGCGACCAGCTCGCCCATGGTGGCGTAGGTGTAGGTATACGCCGAGCCGGCGATCGGGATCATGGACGCGAGCTCCGCGTAGCAGAGACCGGTGAAGCAGCAGACGATCGCGACCATGACCAGCGACAGGGCAAGCGCCGGCCCCGCGCCGGGGCGGCCCAGCAGCGCGGTGTGGTGTACCAGATAGTCGGCCACCGGCGTGTTGAGGATCGAGGTGGTATCGAACTTTTCGCCGGAGATGGCTGTGCCGATCACCGTGAATATGCCCGAGCCAATGACCGCGCCAATGCCGAGCGAGGTGAGTGAAACCGGGCCCAGGGTCTTGCGGAGCGAGCGTTCCGGCTCCTCCGACTGCGCGATCAGCTT
>CAXTEW010000031.1:0-16123 GCA_964243175.1 uncultured Acidobacteriaceae bacterium | reverse complement strand
CTCCACTGGCCCGCTACTACCGGGCGGGGACAAGGCCAGCGCATGCGGCTTTTCCGCGAGTACATAGGCTTCCGCGTGCTTCGCCGGCAGGCATTCCGCAAGCCACTGCGCTGCGAGCCGAAGGACAAAGAGACTATTGCCTACCAGGTAGCGCCGCCATAAGCGGCCGGGCTCGAGAGCCAACCGCCAGAGCCACTCGCACCCAGCCTTCTGGACCAGTGCGGGCGCTCGTTTCGTCCTGCCGGCGACCAGTTCAAAACTGCCGCCCACGCCGATCATCACTTTTACCGGCAGGCTGGCGTTGTCGGCGATCCAGTACTCCTGCCTGGGTGCGCCAAGGCCTACAAAGAGTAAGTCAGGCCGGGCCAGTCGGATGCGTCCCCTGACTGTCTCTGCAAGCGCGGGATCCTGGTCAAAGCCGTGGGCCGGACAATCTGTCCCGGCACAGCGCAGGCCGGGATACCTGACGGCTAAGTGGGTCGCGGCTTCCTCTGCGGCACCGGGCTGGCCCCCAAGCAGGTAAATGGAGTGGCCGTGCCGCGCCGCTGCCTCGCACAGGCTCACCATCAGGTTGGTTCCGTTGACGCGCTCCGGCAGCGGTCGCCGCAGGAGGCGGGAAGCCCACACGATAGGCACGCCGTCGGCGACGCTGAGTTCAGCTCTTTCAAGAATGGAGCGAAAGCGGGCGTCGCGGCGGGCTATCTGCAGGAACTGTACATTGACGGTGACCACATAGCGCGCCGTGTGCCCAGGGCTTTCCAGCAGGGATCGCACGCGCGCAAGCGTCTGCTCGACAGTGACGTTATCAATGAGCACACCATCGATATCGATTCGCTGCAGGGAGGTTTCTTTCATGCCACTGCCAGGGCGCGCTGCGTCACGCGGGATCGCGCAAGCCGTATTGGCTGCTCTATGAGCAGGCGCATAAGTGAGGCGTACAGAAGAGCCAGCGCGAAGGAAATAATTGCCACGATAACGCGGTGCGAGGGAAAGCGCTCGTAGCCGATACCAAGCGGGATGAAGTGAACCAGGTACAGCGAGTAGGAAAGCCAGCCAAGCACACGGAGCGGGCGCCACTCGAGCCATCGCACCTGCCACTGGTCGCTCGCGGCAATGCAGTAATAGAAGACGGGATACAGCGCGACGCTCTGGATGGTGTAGCGGAGTGTTTCCCGGAAGTGTGGTTCGCGGATAAGCAGGCTTGCCAGCAGCGCCAGGATGCCCGCTCCAGCGAAAGCGCCTTTGAACCGGCCAAGCCAGGGAGACGGATCGCGGAGCCAGGCGTTGTTGCGCACAGCGAGGATGCACCCGAAGAGGATGGAATCGAACCGCGTGTCGGAAGCGCTGTAAGTCCAGCGAGGCAAGGAAAGCAGCGGTGTGTGAACGATGAAGATAAGGTAGCAGCGCCATAGCAGGGCAGCGCCGCACAGGGTAAGCAGCGCGAACGTGAGCACGCGGGGCCGGGCGCCGGGGCGGGACATGCAGGCCTTGTAAAAGAAAGGAAACACCAGGTAGAAGTGCTCCTCCACCATCAGGGACCACAGGACGCCTGTACCCGTCGGCAGGATAGCCGGGAGATGCAGCAGGTCAGTGTAGTTATAGAAATAAGCGCTGGCGGCAAGAAAGCCGAAGAAGTTACCCGGCTCGCGGAGCAGCCCGGCCGCACCCAGGGCGTAGCCCAGCAGCAGCGTGACATACAGCGGCGGCAGGATGCGGAAGGCGCGCCGGGTATAGAAGGCCTTGAGCGAAATCGTCTGCGTCTGCTGCAACTCCACGCGCAGCAAAGTCGTAATAAGATAGCCGCTGAGAAAGAAGAAAAGTGAGACGCCGAAGCCACCCGGCACGATCTTGTCGAGCCCGGCGTGCGCGACAAAGACCAGCAGAAACGCGATGGCTCGTAGACCGTCCAGGCCCGGGATGGCAGACGATGGCCTCGCTCCCGGCAATGTGCTGTCGCTGTGCAATGGTGTGGCCTCAGGCCGCATTGAGATAGCGGGCTTCCCTGCAAAATGGCTATCGACTCCGGTGTGCGGGGGCTTATCGGTAAATCACCGCGGAAGCTGCCGAAGCAGCGATGCCGGTAATGCCCAGCGCTGCGTTGCGTAGATAGCTGAAGGGAACGTAGAGAATGTCATCAGGCTGCAGCAGGATGTCCTGCTTCTTGCCTTTCTGCATATCACTCAGGCGAATGGTCATCGCCGTGTAGCCGCCACCAGCGGAGCGCCGGATCAGTCGCGTGCCATTGGGTACAGCAGAAGTCGCGGTGCCGCCTGCGAGGGCGATGGCCTGCAGTACGGTGAGCTGCGAATCACTGTCTGCGAGCGGGTAGCCGCCCGGACGCCCAACGTCGCCCAGCACGTAGGTGAGCGGTGCACGCGAAACGACCACGCGATCCCCCGGGTACACAGTGACCGCGGAGCGCAGCGCCGCTTCCCCATCGTTGGAAGCGAAGTAGCGTAGCTGGTCTCCTGAACCGGCTCGCTGGATTACCACATGACGATCCGCCGTCTCCGTCAGCCCTCCGGAGAGCGCCAGGACATCAATGATCGAGCGGGGCGTGCCAATCGGAAAGGTTCCCGGGTGCTGCACCTGTCCGAACACGGTTACATTCTCGGTGGCGTACTGGGTCACGGTCACCAGGACGCGCGGAGCGTACATGACGTGCTTTTCCACCAGCAACGCTTCGACTTGGCGGGCCGCCGCGTCTGGCGTCATGCCGCTGATGCGCAGGCTGCCGCCAAGCAGCAGGGGGAGCTGCCCGTCATCGGCGACGCGTGCTGTTTCATCCATGCTGGTCGCATCGAAAACCTGCACGTGGACGTCGTCGCCCGGTCCGATCAGCAGCGTATTTACCTGCTGAGCCGCAAGTGGTGCTGTGGTACAGCATGCCACCAGCAATGCGCTATGCCATTTCATAAACAGGCTGCTCCCCGGTCGCGTGCGTTGCGGTACTGTAACCGTAAAAGTTGCAAAAGGCGCTCGACCCCGCCGAAACTTCACTGAAGAGCACGGTCATCGGGGACGCGGTTGCAGCCGAGAGCACTTCATGGGCTCTGCGCAGGGTCCCGAGGGTAGTTACATCCATGGTCGCAACCGCGATCGAGAGATCCGCAGCACGAGCAAGGACCTGTGCGTCCGCGGTTTCGAGTGCCGGAGGCGCTGCCAGCAGGATCACGTCGTACTCGAGACGCCAGCCGATCAGCTGAGAGCGGAATGCAAGCGAATCGAGCAGCTCAGACGGGGCTGCGGGAGCGGGCCCGGCGGGCAGCACCGAAAGGTTCGGTACGCCGGGGCAGGGCTGAGCGGCGACTGCGCTGCCCGTGTCAGCAAGCAGGGTGCTGAGTCCGCGCGACTGGTCGAGCATCAGTGCCCGGGAAAGCAGGGGCATTCGCAGGTGTGCCTCCACCAGCAGGACGCGCTTGCCGGCGCGGGCATAACTCGCGCCAAGGTTCAGGGCCACCACGTCGTCGCCGCGACCAGGTGTCAAGCACGTGACCATGATGACGCGTGCCGCGCCCACAATCTCCGCTGCCTGCCCGTGGCCGGCGCTAAGGCGCGCGCGCACAGCATGCACCTGATCGCTGTAGTGGGAGCCTGGCGCCGCGGGCAGCAGCGATCGGGTGCCACGGCGCGGCAGCAGTCCCACGACCGAGAGGCCCAGCGATTCGGCTGGCTGCACCTCGTGCATCCCGTCGTCCAGCGCATCCACAAGCAGGGCAGCAAGCAGGCCCAGCAGCAGGCCGCCGCCCGCACCGCAGACCAGGAAGAGAAGGCGGCCTGGCCGAGCAGGCGCGGCGGGAACCAGGGCAGGATCGACAAGCGAAATGTTGTCAGACCGGAGCCCCTGGAGTATGCCCGCCTCTTTCAATCGTTTCAGCAGGTCTTCATACAAGGTGCGGCTCTCATCTGCCTCCTGCCGCGTGATCATGTAGGCAATGGTTTTGTCGTTGACCTTATCGGCCTGCGATTTGCGCTCCACATAATTTTGCTGCGCCTTGTCGTACGTGGTGCCGGCAACCATGTAGTCGCTCCGGGCGCGATCGCGTATACGGCCCGTCTCGTTCTGGATCGAGTGCTCAAGTCCAGCGATGCCTGCTTCGAGCTCCTGCCGGTGCGGGTATGCAGGGCCGAAGCGCACCTTGACCTGGTCTAACTCGCCTTCAAGCGCAGCCTCCTGGCTGCGCAGGTTCTGCACGGTCGCGAGCGCGTTGGTGATGCTGGAGGATGCGGCGCCGGACATCGTATTTCCGGCCAGGCTCGACAGCAGCTCTGCGTCCCCGGTTCGTGCGGCTTCGTAGATCGCCTGCTTGAGAATGCGATTCTGCGCCGCGTCGTTCATCGCGGATGCCGCGCGCTGAAACTCGTCGAGCACTGCGGAATACGCCTGGTCGCGACCCTGCGGATCGACCATGCCGATGCTGTAGATGCCGGTCTGCCGCTGCATATCCGCCACCTGCGACTGCAGCTGCTGGCTTTGTACGCGAAGGTCCGCGAGTTGTTTGCCCAGTGCGTCGGATGCCGACTGGGTGGCCCGGTAGCGGGTCTCGAAATTAAAGTCGATCAGCTCCTTCACCAGCTGGTTGACTACCGTCGCCGCGACCCGCGGGTCAGGGCTCAGGTAGCTGATCTGTAACAGCCGCGTACCAGGCAGCGCTTTCACCGTGAGCTCGTGATGGAAAATCCTGAGCAGGTCGGCCTGGCGCGCGGCCGCTGCATCCTCTGTGTTCCGGGCCGCAGGGGAAAACGCAGCATGCAGGAGTGAGGCGATCGGACCAGACCTGGGACTGAACTCAGCCGTTGAGGCAAGGCCAAGATTCGCGATCGTTCGAAGCGCGAGCGAGTTCGATTCCAGGATCGATACCTGCGTCTGGATGTTGATATCTGCCGCCTCGGCATCGCTGCTGGCAGGCGCGTTGCCCATCAACGTATCGGAGCTGAGGCTTTCTGCGCCTTCACGCTCTACCTGCACCGTGCCCGTAGCCTGGTAGCGGCGTGTACTGCAAACGCATAGTACGAGCGCAACGATCATCGCCGTCGAGAAGATCAAGGCAATGAGCCCGCGTCCTCGCCGCAGTGCATCGACGAGATCCGCCAGCGTTAGTTCTTTTTCGCGCGGAATGGATACAGGCATGGCACCTCGCCACATTGGCAGGAAACACAACAATCACGGACGATCCGCGACGCACGCGATGGCGCCTTCTGGTAGCGGTCGACAGGTAAGGAAGGAATGTACGGCCATGCCTGCATGACCCTCGGCGGCATATACGCCGGCCGTGGGTAGTGCAGCGCAAGCTCGTGTACCTGGACGTCTCCTGTTTCGTGGAGGCTGTCCGGCCGGGCACCTGTGTGGTGCGCCGGAACAACTTGCGATGGTCAAACTGGTTGTTACTTAGGGGTGGCTCGACTATAGCCCAGGCAGCGCGATCTCCCGCGAGGGAAATGCTGATCGCAGAGGGGAAGTAACGTGACCCTCGCCTGGTTCCTCCAGCACGGCTCCGCGAGGCTGGCCCGCTGGCAGCGGCAAAATGCGCATGCCCTTGGTAACCGATCGGCGACTTTCTGTCATCACGGTTTTTGAGTTTTCCCCGATAGGGCCCAATATGCGCAAGCCAACTGCAACCTTCTCCCCTTGCTTTCTTGTTACACTCTGTGCGCTGGCAGCCTCAGGCCAGCTCCTTGCCTTGCCGTTGCCCACCCTTCCCAGGGTGCCGCAGCCTTTACCCAGGGGCCACCTGCCCTTTCCCGAAGCCCTGCCGGCAAACACCTCCTTCACGGCCCCCTCGCGCAATGCCTGCGCCTCACCGTACGACTCCTTCTATGGGGCGGAACCGGGCGTCTATGCTTACTGGGCTTTGTGCGAAAAGGGAACTGGAGGCATGCTTGCCGACTATGTCGGCCGCTACGACCTGGTGCTTGGCCAGGATGCATGGGGCGGAGGCACGATCACCGGCGGGAAAGCGGGTCCTGTCCAGGATGGCGAGACGGCCGCGCAGGTTTCCACGGCTTCCTCCTACATCGAGGCCCAGAACCTGCCGCTGAACACCCACGCAGGCACCCTCGCTGCATGGGTCAATGTCGATACGCAGGGTGCTTACCCGGTCAGCATGGTCTACTTCGGGTCAGTAGGCGGTCAGTCCGCGATCACGCTCCGCTCTGCCAGCCAGGGTAGCGATATCTGCTTCTCGGCTACTTTCGAGAATGCACAGGGGCTGGTCAGCACGGTTCAGGACGCGTGCACCACGAGGGCAAACAGCTGGCATCGCGTCACCTTCTCCTGGGCAGGCGGAACTTTGTCCCTCGCTGTGGACGGCGTTGCCAAGGCTTCTGCCGCTTACAGCGGCGCGCTGGATAACTCGGTCTTTTACTACCGGCTCTTTCCGGATTGTTGCAATACCGGCAAGCAGATGACGCTCGCCAAGGTAGTCCTGTCCAACCAGGCGTGGACAGCAGCGCAGGTACGGCTGGATGCCAGTCCCCAGCCCGTCGTTGCTCCCCACGGGGGGATCTATGTCTCGGCGCAGGCACTCGGAACCATCCACGCGGATGTTCTCGGCTACCAGGACAACAATGCCAATCTGACCCAGGCGGCACCGAAAGAAGCATTGCTGGAGGGCCTGGCTGCGGCCGGGGTGCGTTCGGTGCGCTACGCCAGCGGCACCGCAGGTATCGAGGCAGACGCGGTGGACTGGCGCGGACGAGGGTCCTGCTCGGGCGTTCCGGGGCAGACGTTCCCGTCGCCCAGCACAACCTCAGGGAACCGGCTGACCACTTACCTGCCGGAGATTGCCAAGGCACTTTCGCTTCACAGCGGGTACACCGTGAACTATGGCAGCAACCCGCCCTACTGCGATGCGGGCGGCGATCCAACATCGAACGGTTCTGACCTGGTGAACTACGCCAATGTTCAGCAGCACGACCATATCCATTACTGGGAGATCGGCAACGAGCAGTACAACGGGGGCTCTTCCGAGCTCGATCTTCATCCGACCCCGGCTAACGGGAGCAGCTACGCCGCTTACGAGACTGTCTTCTACAACCAGATGAAGGCGCAGGACCCTACCATCCAGATAGGTATCCCAGTGGGCCTGGAAACCTATGGCTGGCAGAGCTCGTGGGATTTCCCCGCCATGGCGCAGGCAAAGTACGACGCCGTGGTGTACCACAACTACCCGGTCAGGGACCCGATCACCGACGGGGACACGCTCTATGGCGACCGGGTGGCCTCAAACATGGGCAGGACACGCGGTGCCTTGCTGAGCCTGCAGACCGAGCTCCTCAATGTCGGCAAGGATCCTTCCGCGATCTGGGTCACGGAGTGGGACGGCGATGTGGGCGGCGATCTGTGGTCGCGGCAAAGCCTCGGCGCTGTGGCACCCTTGTTTGCCGTGACACAGCTGGCCGAGTATATGCAGGCAGGCGTGCAGTATGCCACCTGGCTTGCACAAGGTGAGGGCAGCGCGTGCTTTCTCTATAACTTCGACTACAGCGCTTCATCGAGTTATAGCTGGGCGCCTTGCGGAGGATCGTTTCTGACCTACACCGGTCCGCTCGCAGGAGAGGTGCCGGTTGGCTTCAGGCCTGGCGACCTTTCCCCCGCAGGCCACGCCTTTCAGCTGCTGGCGCAGAGTGGCTTTGTCACCGAGGGAGAGCACATGGTGCGTACCTACACCGACGAAGCCGCGGCACCGTGGCTGGCCGGCTATGGCGCTACCCACGGGAATGCGAGTGCGGTGATCCTGATCAACCGGGACCGGGATGCCACCCATACCGTGCCGGTGCAGCTTGCCGCGCAGGCAGCCGGGAGCGTGGTGCAGGAGTGGACCTACGGGCTGAGCCAGTACAACTTCGCTGCGAAAGGCCTGTGGGGGGTCGGTCCAGCGGTCAGCACACACGGCCCGTGGCATGGGGAGTACGCAGCGGTGCTGCCGGCCTGGAGTGTCACTGTACTGATCTTTAAGCAGTAGGCATAACTGGTATCTGTAGAGACCAACTGATTCGCCTGTGCGGCAGCCAGCCGCACAGGCGAGTCTATTGTCACAGCTACCGGCGGGAAACTGCCACGACGCAGCAACCGCCCAGGCGGCCCCTTCCTGCACCTGGCGCGCACCCTTCCCTTTGCTGGCTCCTAGAAGCGTACGCGTGTGGCGACCTGCAGTAGCCGCGGCGGGGAGGCCGTCTGGACCTGGCCAAAGTCGCTGCTCGAGATATCGCCATTGACGGCGGCTGGTCCGAAGAACTGGCCATGATTCAGGACGTTGAAGGCTTCCACTCTCAGCTCCAGCGTGGTGCTCTCGTGAAGCGGTGTCACTTTCGCGAGGGCGAGGTCTGTGTTGTCGACGCCGGGCCCATAGAAGAAGCGCCGCCGCGCATTGCCAACACTGCCGAGCGCGGGGAGTGAGAAAAGAGAAGTGTTGAAGGCGGCAACACCCGGCCGGTGACGAATCTGCAGTGATCCGGGCGTGTACGCGGGCTCATCGATACCGTTGTTGTTAATACCATTGGGCGCTGTTCCCAGCAGCGACGTGTCGTTGTTATTCACCAGCGTCACCGGGAGCCCGGTGCCGAAGCGTGTCAGCCCTGAGATCTGCCAGCCCTGCGTCACTCGCGCATGACCTGCAAGCAACTGGGAGAGCGGCAGCTCGTACCGGTACACGGCGCTGAAGTTATGAGTCATGTCGAACGCCGAAAGGGCGCGGCTCCGGCCTGCGTCGCCCGGGAACACTGCTTCGGCGAGGCTTGATGACTGGTCAATCGACTTACTCCACGTGTACGAGAGCTGCACGTACAGACTTTGTGTCGTGTGTTCGAGCTTTGCTTCGAGCGCATTGTCATGCGCATTCGCGATGGTCTTCTGCAGGTTCACACTGCCGAATGCGCCGGAGAACGGGCCACGTGTGCCCTGGTACACCTGCCCGGCCGCCGAGGTAAATGTGCTGCTCTCGTTGAAGGGTCCGCAGGTGGCTGATCCGGCGGTCACCGCAGCACTCCGGCTGAGCGCCAGGCACAGTGCCGGGTTGCCAGGATTGACCTCCTGGATAACCAGCAGGTGGTGTGCCTGTGTGCCCACGTAGGCAACGCCCGCCGTGGTCCCGCGTCCGAGCTGCCGCTCAATGGCGAACGTGTAGTTCTCAGCGTAGGGCACGACGTTCGTGTTGGCGAACGCCGGGATGCCGGTCAGCGGCTCGTAGTTCGTCCAGTCCACCGTCGAGACGGGATGCGCGGCCGACGCACCAAATGGTATGTGCTGGAGAGGAAATGGCTGCGCGAGGCTTTGCCCCGTCGAGGCCTCGGTGAAGGGCTGCGCAAACAGGGTTGGCGCCGCGGTGGTGTCGGTAAAGCCGTAGGGAGGATTGCCGCTCATGATGCCGGCGGACAGGCCCTCAAAAGCACTGTAGTAGATGCCGTAACCAGCGCGGACGACCGTGGTTCCCGCAGGTCCCATCGCGCCGCCATGCGGTGACCAGGAAGCCGCGAGACGCGGCGCGAAGCTGGTGTACCGCGTCGGGGAAATGGTGCGGGGCACCCCTGGATCGCCCGGGAACAGGATCCCCTTCGGGGCGTTCGGGAACACCGCAGACTGTTCGTTCGGGTCCAGAGACAAAAGCTGGTTGTACTTCTCAGACCAGGGCGGCAGCACGTCCCAGCGCAGGCCATAGTTCAGTGTCAGCGACGGTGTTGCCTGCCAGCTGTCCTGCGCGTACAGGCCCACATAGTGGTTGCGATTGTAGAAGTTCTGACCGTCGCCCTGGGTGTAGCTGGAGTCGATGCCGAGCAGGAAATCCGCGAAGTCCAGGCCGGTCTCGCTGCCGGTGAAGGAGAAGCTGCCATTGTCGTACACATTGGGGTGCGTGTTGATCTGGTCTGCATGGAAACTGGCGCCGAACGAAAGCAGGTGTCGTCCCGCGACACGGGATACGTCATCCGTGACTTCCAGGATATTCTCTGCCTGGGTCAGGCCGGTCACCGTGGTGCCCAGACTGAAGTCGTTGAAGACCAGGTTCTCCACGCCTTCGATTGCAGGCATCTGCGGCAGGATCCCCCCGGAACCGGTGACGAAGCCCTGCGACGCGAGAGACACCCCCTGGCCGCCGATGGGCTGCCCTACATCGGCCGCGTTGCGCATGTAACTGGCGTGCGCCGTGTTGACCAGGGTCGCCCCGAGGCTGGTAGTCAGGCTCCCGGTATATAACTGTGCGCGGCCATGGCTCTGCGCCGAGAAACCAGGCACGCTCGCGCCGCCCTGCGCCGTGGGGTACGGGTTCAAAAGAGAATAAGTATCGTGGAATCCATACAGGCTCAGCTGCCCGGACCGCGTGGGCAGGTCAAGCCGGAGTGCTCCCTTGTCGTCGCTGACCGTTTCGGCAGAACTGGCGGTAGAGAATTCAGCTGCCGCCAGGTTCGGCGCCGGAATGTAGCGCAGCAGCGCCTGTGCGGGTGCCGACCAGGCGCGGGAGGGGATGACCGCTCCGGGAAACACACAGCCCGTTCCCGCGGCCGCGTTGTAGGCGGTTGCCGTGCAGCCGGGCCGGGTATACGGCTCGCCGTTTGAAACAGAGTACCCAAGCCGGCCGGCCAGTGTCTGTGCCCATGCCGCCCCGCTGACCGTTCCCGTGAGGGAGGTGGCGCTATCAGCCAGGTTGCCCAGGCGATCTGCTCCGGACGGCACCGCGATCTCCCCGGTATCAATGCCCTGCGTCTGCCGCGTGCCCTGGTAGTCAGCGAAGAACTTGAGGCTCTTCCATCGAGCCGGCCCGCCCAGTGTGCCGCCGAACTGGTTCTGGTGGAAGGCCGCGCGCGTGAGCGAGAAGTAGCTGCGGGCGTCGAGCGCCGTGTTGCGAAAGTAGTCGTACACACTGCCGTGGAGCTGCTCACCGCCCGAGCGCGTGGTCACCAGCACCTGCCCGCCGCTCTGGTTGCCGAGCTTCGCATCAAAGCTCCCGGTCAGCACCTGCAGTTCGGCAATGGAGTCAAGGGTCGGCAGGATGGCGATGCCCATATTCACATCCTCCTGCACATCGGCATCGTTGACGCGGAAGGCATTCGCCGTTTCTCGCTGGCCGCTGACCGAAAGGGCGCCGATATCCAGGTTGCCCGAGGGTGGCGTGCTCGCGACACCGCTCATCACCACTGCGTTTGACTGGGTCGAGCTGATCGGCACAACGCCAGGGGTGACTGCGAGCAGGTCCGTAAAGCTGCGCCCGTTCAGCGGCACGCTGGCTACCTGATGTTCGCCGAGCGCCGTGCCCACTTGTGTCTGCTGCAGGTCGATCGAGGCCTGGTCACTGCCTTGCACGTTGACCTGTTCGGCATGTTCTCCCACCTGCAGCTTAATCAACGGCAGCGCGTTGCCCCCGGTAATCGTGGCGGTGTAGGTGCCAAAACCTGCCTCCTCGATGGTGAGCGTGTACAGCTGGCCCGCCAGCACCGGCAGCGAAAAGGCCCCGTGCGCGTCAGTTTGTGTAGTCGCGGGAGTGGTCGCCGAGCCAGTCGCTGTACCGGCCGGCTGCAGGCTGACCTGTGCCTGCTCGACGGGCGCGCCACTAGGGTCTTCCACGGTGGACGAGAGCAATCCTCGCGGGCTTTGCGCGAGCGCGGTGCAGAAGCAGAAGGCGAGAAGAGGGGGCAAGCTGGTGAAGTGTCGTACGTTCGGCATCCGGGTCCTGTCGCGCACCAGTTCGCCGGGCTAGAATGTTCTAGCCGTGGCCATCTGGTTGCGTGCTCCCCCGGAGTCTCCTTGTGCCTCCGCCAAGAGTGAGCTTGGAGACCCGGGGTCCTGCGTAATTTGGCTGTACTAGCCGCCCTTTGAATATACGACAATTTCGGTCGCACTTCGCGACCTCTCTCGGCATTGCCTCTTCTTCGCAGCTGCGACCATGACCGCTGTACGGGGTGAGCCTGGGGGACGTCGGTGTCCTACGTGACCATTTGCTCCGCCATCTGCATCGTATTGTTCGGGAGAAAACACATGGCTGAGAACATCGATCACGAAAAAGTAAAGGCAGCGTTGGGCAAGCTGATAGATATGTTGCGTGACAGCCACCAGGGCTTCACCGAGCTGGGCGAGCACATCAAGGACTCGACGGCGCGTACGTTTTTTCTGAAGGAAACGCAGGCCCGGGCCAACTTCGCAGGGGAGCTCGAGAATGAACTGCACCATCTCGGCGTCAAGGATGTGCACCAGAGCGGGATGCTTTCCGGACGGGTGCACCGCGCCTGGGGCGAGCTGAAGGCCAACCTGGGCGGCGGCGACCATACCCTTCTGGCGACTGCGGAGCAGGGTGAAGATGTAGCCAAGAAGGCCTACCAAGAAGCGCTCGAGCTCCACCTGCCCGGAGACATCCGCGACCTCCTGGCGCGGCAGCAGCAGCATATCCAGGCCTCGCATGACCAGGTAAAGGCTTTCCGGGACGCCAAGGTCTCGTAGCTGGGACGCCCGGGAAAGTGGTAAAAGCGTCGAGAGGTAAGCAGGGTCTACGCCGCAGTTGCTTTGCTGGCGCAGGCCCTGTTTCGATAAAGAAATGCCGCTAGGCGACGCCACCCCTCCCGAAGCGGTACCATCGGGTGGGCGCTCTCTTACGGAGCGCGAGTCGCATTTCTCAGTAGAGGGGTCTTTCATGGCCGACGAATCTGTAGCAGGGAACCAGGGTCGACGCACATTTCTGAAGGCAGGTGGAGCGCTCGCCGCCGGCATGCTTTCGCAGCCAGTTCTGGCCGCGGCACAAACCGCTGTCACACCGCCCAGCAGCAGCACGCACCTGCGCAGCTCGGCCATGCCGATGCGTAACCTCGGCCGCACCGGCCACCGGGTCGGCGTTTTCTCGCTGGGGGGACAGTCCGCGCTCGAGAAAGCGAATAACTTCGACGTGGCCGTTCCGATCATCGAGCGTGCCCTCGATCTCGGCGTCAACTACTGCGATACCTCGTCGATCTATGGCGGGCCGGATCGCTGGAGTGAGCAGTATTTCGGCCGGGTGATGAAGACCCGCAGAAATGAAACCTTCCTCGCGACGAAGACAAAAGAACGTACTCGCGATGGCTCGATGCGCATGATTGAGAAGTCGCTGCAACTGCTGAACACAGATCACGTGGATTTATGGCAGCTGCACGATATCGGCACCATGGATGATGTGAACCAGTGCTTCGCCAAGGGCGGGTCCATGGAAGCGCTGATCGAATGCAAAGAGCAGGGCATCGTCAAGAATCTGGGCATCACCGGGCACCACCGCCCCGATGCGTTGATCGAGTGTATTAACCGCCACCCCTTCGACGCAGTGCTGATGGCGCTCAATGCGGCAGATACACACGACCATAGTTTCAGCGACAAACTGCTGCCGCTGGCCGTGGAAAAGCAGATGGGCATCATCGCCATGAAGGTGCCGGCACGTGGTCGCATCCTGACTTCCTGGACGCCGCCACCGGTTGAGACCCAGAAAGCGATGTGGGAGGGCGGCGCAGAGATTTCAAGCCGGCCCGGCACGCTCAACATGCGCGAGGCTGTCTACTATGTGCTTTCGCAGCCGGTCAGCACCATGATCATCGGGTGCGAAAACATCCCGCAGCTCGAGGAGAATGTGAAGCTTGCGAAGGAGTTCAACCCGCTGACTTCTGCGCAGCAGGCGGAACTGGTTTCTCGGACCGAGCCCATCGCCAAGCAGGCACTCTGGTTCAAGCACTTCGACCGAGCCAACGTATAGCAAGGCCGCTTGCAATCACAAAAACGAGAGGGAGGCTCACTACCGGCCTCCCTCTTTGTTTGCTGTGCATGCTGCCTGTGATTGATTCGGAGCTTATGAAGCTTAGCCCAGCCACTTAGGGTTCTGCGCCGTGCCATCGAAGTGCTGGCTCGTTTTGAACAACTCGTACCAACCGTCGCTGGCAGCATCCCGTGTATGGTTAAGCAGCGCAGCCATCTGCGGTTCGGTCATCTGCTGGAAGGTCTTGACTGCCGTCATCGCCTGCTCCAGGATCGGCATGGAATCAATGCCTGTGATGACGACCGAGACCGGCTGTGACAGTCCATACTGCAATGCCTGGATCGGTGTCACCGTCTTGCTGTCATTCAGATAGTCCAGGATGAAGTGATCGCCAAATGTCTTCATCGCGAGCACGCCGAGACCCTGCGCGATCGCTACCGGCATGACTTCCTTTGTAAACGATCGAAAGTGCGCATCCATCACGTTGATCGGCATCTGCACGGTATCGAAATGAAAGTTGTGTTTCTGCGCCATCGCGAGCATACGCAGGTGCACGGCTGGGTCCTTGTGGCCGGTGAAACCGATGTAACGAATCTTGCCCGCCTGCCGCGCAGCGACAGCCGCCTCCAGAGCCCCACCTGCCGCGAAGATCCTGTCCGGGTCCTCCATGCGGATCACTTCGTGGAACTGCACCAGGTCGATTGTGTCTGTATGTAACCGCGACAGTGACTCTTCGAGTTGCTTGTTGTACTCCTTCACGGTGCGGCCATCGATCTTGGTCATCAGGAAGACCTTGTCGCGGTAGCCGTCACGCAGCGCCTGGCCCATGCGGACCTCGCTGATCCCCTCGTTGTAATCCCAGCAGTTATCCATGAAGGTGATACCGCGATCGATTGCGGCGCGCACCAACCGGATGCTCTCCGCCGGATCTGCCTGCTTGCCGATGTGGTAGCCGCCCAGTCCGATCGCGGACACCTTTTCGCCAGTCCGGCCAAGCTCCCGGTACTGCATGTCTGGCGATGCCGGGCGACTTACGGCGGCGGAACCCGCGGCACGAGCGGGCGCCGCTTTCCCTGCTGCCGATACGACCCCGGCGATAGAAGCCGACTTGAGAAATTCCCTGCGTTCCATGGATCACTCCCCCGGGAAAGACGTACCTTCCCGTCTGCCCAATGTGGCTGGCTGTTACTCCACCTCGGCGGGCCTGTAGGCTGCGAGCGCTGCCTGCATGACAAGCTTGACGGCGACGCCGTGGCTTGCCGCAGCAGCACGGCAATCTTCAAACTCCGGGTGCGCGTTGAGTTCTTCCGCCCCGCGCGTTCCCAGCTTGATGCGGATATCGCCGTACGGTGTCGACACGTGTGTATGGCTGCGCTCCAGGCAGGAGCGGTGTTCGCGATGCATGCGCACGCCCAGTGTGCTGGTCTCGCGAAGCAGCAGATCCTGCAGCGCCGTGGCGTCGCCCGCATTGCACAGGATCGTGATCAGCGTGCCCGGCCGGCCCTTCTTCATGATGACCGGTGTCAGCATGACGTCCAGCGCGCTCATCGCGAGTGCACGCTCTGCGACATAGGCCAGCACCTGCGGGGTCATGTCATCGATTGCTGTTTCGAGCACCGTGACGCTTTCTTCCTCGTGGCGATGCGACGGCACAGCGCTGCCATGTGTATGCGGAGTAGCTGCCTGGCGCGGTGGCGCGGGAATGGGCTGCACTGCCGATGAAGAGTCGCCGATGCTGAGTCGCAGCACGTTGGGGAAGTCCCTGGGGTTGCGGCTGCCGGCGCCGTAGCCGATCTGCTGCACCTTCATGGCAGGCTGGGTACCAAACGTCGCGTGGAGTGTTCGCAGCAGTGCGGCACCAGTGGGCGTGACAAGTTCTTTCTGCACATGCGCCGAGTAAGTCGGTACCTCGCGCAGCAGGTCTGCCGTGGCTGGTGCGGGAACCGGGAACGTGCCATGTGCACACACCACCATGCCACCGCCGACGTTGACAGCAGAGGCAAACCACTGCACCGGACCCTCGCTGTTCAGGTGCTCGATGCCAGCGCATGCAGCAACGATATCGACGATCGCGTCCACTGCCCCTACTTCGTGGAAGTGGATCTCCTCAACCGGTACATTGTGGATTTTCGCCTCCGAGCGCCCCAACACTTCAAAGGTCTGGATGGCGCGCTGCTTGACCGGCGCAGGCAGGGAGGCGGCCTCGATCAGTGCGCGTATCGCTGTAAGTGAACGCCCGTGCACATGCGGCTTCCCAGCGGCATGCGTGTGTTTTGTTCCAGCATGATCATGCGGCTCATGCGAATGCGGCTCATGCGAATGCGCTTCATGCGAATGCGGTTCGTGCGAATGCGGCTCATGCGAATGCGGCTCGTGCGAATGCGGTTCGTGCGAATGCGGCTCATGCGAATGCGGCTCGTGCGAATGCG
>CAXTEW010000030.1:3401-16125 GCA_964243175.1 uncultured Acidobacteriaceae bacterium | reverse complement strand
CGTCTTCCGCAGTGATCGCGCCTGCGGGGATCTTGTTCGCGCCTTCAGGATAGGAAGTCGCGCCGGTATGTGGCAGGCGATAATCGGCACCGCCTACAGAGCGCACCAGTACGGCCACGGCTCCTGCCTGGGCGCCCAGTGTCGGCGCCAGGCCGCGATAGATCACCGCCTGCCCATAAGCCAGCGTTCCCTGGCCTTCAGCTGCCAGCTGCTTGTCAAACGAGTGATTCAGCAGCAGAATCTTGCCTTGTGCCGCGTTCGCGGGAAGCGCTCTTAGTTCGGCGAGAGAATTGACAACCATCACCTCTGCGCGCGTGCCCTGCTTCGGTGTCGCGACGCTGCCGCCGAGCGCCGTGACGACAATCTTTTGCTCAGTCCCTGGCGTAGCGCCGGCCCACTTTGTCAGTGCGGCGGTTTCCTCGCCACGCACCCAGTGCGGCACCACGGTTTTCTCCAGCGTGACGGTCGCACCCAGGGCGCGCATCTCCGCGGCCACCCACTCGACCGCAGCCTGCGCCTGCGGTGAGCCGCTGAGTCGCGGACCGATGTTATCAGTGAGGTGCTGCAGCTCAGCGTACGCGTATGGATTGGCGATTGCGGCGTCGCGCAGGTGCGCCATGGTCGCCACCTGCGCGGGCGTCCACGCACTCTCCCCATTGCCAAGGAAGCGCGCGAGGCGGTTCTGCATGCCACGGGTAGGCTGCGTGGACGGCGATTGCTGTGCGTGCGCAGCCGCGTGGCAGGCGATGAGCAGACAGACGGATGCGGTAAGAAGAGAAGGGCGAGCAGGCATGCCCGATGCTAGCAAAGGCTTCATCCTGCCGCACCACTTTCTTCTGCATGCGCCGTCATCTACGGCAGACGCAGCACGAGGCCTGTGCTGAGTGTTCGCGGATCAAAGCTGCCTGAGAAGCCTGGCAGGCTGCCGTAGGAGAACTCGACAACGCGCCAGTCAAGACGAGGGAAGAAGGTGTAATCGATGCCACCTACGAGGTTGTACTCGAATTTCGTCGCCGACTGCTTGGCAGTACCGGTCCCGGACTGCGCGTCACCCGCGCCAACCAGTCCCTCGACATAGGGCATCACCGGCAGAATGTGTGGCTTGAATACCAGCCGCGGTCCTACGAGGCCACTTACGATACTCGTTGACCCGGAACCAACAACGCTTCCCCGTCCATCCACGCCTAGCGCGAAGAAGGGGACCGACCAGTGGTTGTCATAGACGCCGAACGTGGTGCCATACTGCCATCCGGTATGCGGCACATTGAAGTTGGCGGCAGAGAAGGTGCCGTAGAGCCCGATCTGCGCGGTCGCCGGTAATGCGGTCGCAGACAGGAACAAAAAGCAAAGCAGGCGTCGCATGGGAGCTGCACCTCGTAGCAGGAAAGCATCCTGAAGAAAGGTTGACGCGGAGCAGCGAAGACTTAGTTGCGCAGGTCACGCATCACGCGCGCCACCTCGCCCTGTTCCTCCGCCGTAAGCGGCAGCAGGGGCAGCCGCGGGCGCCCGCCGAAGTAGCCATTCAGGTCGCAGCCGTGCTTGATGCCTGCTATGCCGAGTCGGCCGGCCACCGTAGAGGATGCGGCGACGAGGCGCGCCTGCTTCTCGGCAGCCAGCGACTCATCGCTTTCTTTCCACGCAATGTATACCTCGTGGCACGCCTGGGGCGCACACGCAGCCAGCCCGAGCACGCCTCCGCTGGCGCCGGCCTGCAGCGAACCCAGCAGCTTGTCAGCGGCGCCGCACAGGAGTTGGAAGCCGACCTCCCGGGTACGCGTGCGCAGGGTTGAAACCGGTGGTTGCGTGCGGCTTGCAGGTGCGGCATCGTCTGGCGAGAATGTTCCATCGATCGTGATCAGCCCGCCGGCTGCTTCCGGGGCAGCGCTTGCCGCTGCGTGCATGCGTGCGGTGACCGCTGCAAATACCGGCGTCACGGTGACAGCGCGGCGCGGCGCGGCAGCAGTGGCTGCGGCTGTGGACGCAATGCGCTCCACGCTGCCGCTCGAGTCTTTCAGACCGATGATGTTCGGGTGATAGGCCAGTTCCGCAATCAAGTCGACCGGCAGATCATACTGCGTGAACTTGGGAATGCTATAGAGCACGACTGGCAGTGGTGAGTGGTCAGCCACCGTACGGAAGTAAGTCAGCATGGCGAGCGCGCTCATCTGCGGTGCGTAGTAAAAAGGCGTGCGCACCAGCGCTGCATCATACCCGGCCTTCGCCGCGAACTCGGCCATGCGGATCGTCGCGATCGCGCTGCCGTAGCCTACGCCGGCCAGCATGGCTTTCTCAGGCGCTGCTGCCAGGATCGCTGTGCGCAGTGTTTCGCGTGCTTCCCCGTCATCGAGCAGCACCTGTTCACCAGTGGAGCCAAGCACGACCATACCGGCCACAGGCGTTCGCGAGTAGCGCTCGATATTGTGCTCAAGCTTACGCAGGTTCAGGCTGCCGTCCGGGTAGAACGGCGTGGTCACAGCGGCGAAAACACCATCGAGCAGCATGGTCTTGATTGTAAGCCGCGAAGAGACGCATGCAAGATAGCCGGAAGTGGCTCGTTGCAAAACGAAGTGCACTGGCAGGCAAGGCTAGAATGCGACTGTATGCCCATCCTGCTTCTCTTCGCGTTCTTTCTCGCTGCGTTGCCGCTGCACGCGCTGCAGCTTACGGTCGGCGCCCAGCCACTGCAGCACGCGCTGGCGAGGCAGTTGTTTGCCGCGCCGGACGGCCGCTATTATCTCCGCGGCAAACGCGACGCCGCCGGGTGCTACCTGTATGCAGAAGACCCGCAGCTGCAATTCCGCGGCGACCGCATCCTGTTGACCCTGCACCTTTCTGGCAAGGTCGGCAGCAATGCCGGTGGCGTGTGCCTGGGGGTGAACTGGGCTGGCAACGCGGAGATTTCCATGCTGCCGGAAGCACAGGGATCCGTCATCGGCTTCGGGGACGTCCGCGTCGAACGACTTACAGGAGACCACACCCTGGACCGCCTGCTGCAGCCGCTGCTGGCATCCCTGGTGCCTAAAAGTTTTCGGGTCGATGCCGGCCCCCTGGTAGATAAACTGCTGCATACCGCGAGCGATCGGTCCGCAGCCACGATCACCATGCGGCAGCTTGCGATTGACTTGATCGCTGTGCAGCAGAACACACTGCACCTGTCTCTTGAGGGCGAGGTAAGTATCGAGTGATCAGCTGCTCAGCAGCCGGGACTACGGGCTGATTGTAGCCTCGCCGGGGAACGGTGCGGACTGCGCTTCCACAATCCTGATGACCTGCGCCCTGGTGTAGTCATAGCCGGCCGAGCCGGAAAAGGTACGGTAATCCACGTGCGCTCCCCCCGGCGAGCTTTCGATCTGAAACTGCCGCTGGCCTTCCTTTGCTTGCCTGGGATAAGCCAGAGCCCACGAAGACTGGTTGAGCGAGTCGCTGTTTACCTCGATTGTCCAAACGTGCGCGCCGGCGGCATTGCGGATGATGTAGCGAAAGTACGTGTTATAGCGACCTATGGGATGGAAGTACTCCACTGCTTCCACGCGGTACCTGCCTGCCTTGAATAGATCGAGCAGGAAACCGCTTGTCTCCCGCGCGTCCGGCAGGGCGGGGTTCTCATGCGCTTTCACTAGGATCGCCCGCTCCGCATCACGACGGGATACGTCGCCCGCCATCGCGTACGCGGTGACCAGCGTGGTGTGTACCTTCCAGTTATCCGGTTCGAGCGCCTCCGCTCTCTCGGCGTAGCGCACCGCGTCCGCAGGTTGGTAGAGTGCTATCTCGGCGGAAGCGGCGAGCAGGCAGGCCGCTGCACTTTGTGCGTCAGCCGCAAGCGCCTGCTGGAAGAGCGTGAGAGCCTGCTGGGGCTGGTTGGCCCGCAGCGCTGCCATGCCCTGCTGCAGCACCGTCGGCGGAGGTGAAACGGCCTGCGCTGACGAGACTGCGGTTTTTGCTGGTGTCGCGCAGCACAGCAGGACTAGTGCGGCCCACAGACAGCTGGCTCGCCGCGACTTACGCACGCGCGGAGCCTTCCAGTTCAGCGTGCAGCGCCTGGTGCAGGTGCTGCACGGCGTACACATGCACGGTCTGTTGCTGCATGGCCGCAATCCCTTCAGCGGCTGCACGCGCCGCGGCGATCGTCGTGATCATCGGTATCCTCTGCTGCACCGCGGAGCGACGAATTGCTTTTTCATCAAAGAAAGTGTCGCCGCCGCGGGGTGTGTTCACGATCAGCTGGATGCGATCCCCCTTGATGTAATCGACGACGTTCGGCCGGCCTTCCTTGACCTTGAAGACACGCTCCACTGTAAGACCGATGGCTTCCAGCACATTCGCCGTACCTTCAGTCGCAACGATGGCGAAGCCTAACTGCACGTACTGCTTCGCAAGCGAAAGAAGCTGCGGCTTGTCACGGTCGTTAACGCTGAAGAACACTGTCCCACGGACCGGCAGTCGCAGGCCGGCCGCCAGCTGTGCCTTGGCAAATGCCTCGCCGAAGTTATCAGCCACGCCCATCACTTCTCCGGTCGAACGCATTTCCGGCCCCAGTACCGCGTCGACGCCAGGGAACTTGCTCCAGGGAAAGACAGGGGACTTCACAAAGAAATAGTCGCCCGTGCTGAGGTCTTCGCCACTCGCAATCTGCGCCGGCAACAGCTCGCGCAGCGTGCGCCCGGTCATAAGACGGGACGCTATCTTGGCCAGCGGGACGCCCGTTGCCTTCGACACATACGGAACAGTACGCGAAGCACGCGGATTGACTTCGATGACAAAAACCTTCTCGCGCTGTACCGCGAACTGCAGGTTGACAAGGCCGATCACGTTGAGGGCGAGCGCCAGCTTGCGCGTGTATTCGCGTATCGTGGCCAGCACCGCCGGCGACAGGTCGACCGCCGGCAGCACGCAGGAAGAATCCCCCGAATGCACGCCGGCCTCCTCGATATGCTGCATGATGCCCGCGATCACAACATCGGTTCCGTCGCACAGTGCGTCGACGTCGACCTCCATCGCGTCCTCAAGAAAGCGGTCAATGAGGATAGGCCGCTCCTGGGAATACTCGACCGCTTCGGCCATGTAGCGGGTCACGGCCGCGCGGTCATAGGCGATTACCATCGCGCGACCACCGAGCACATAGGAGGGACGCACCAGCACCGGGTAGCCGATGCTGTCGGCGCCGGCAATGGCCTCTTCCACACTGGTCGCGGTCATCGCAGAGGGCTGCGGAATCGCAAGCTCACCCAGCAGCTTGCCAAAGCGCTTGCGGTCTTCCGCGAGATCGATCGACTCGGGCGAGGTACCGATAATCGGGACACCGGCTGCCTTTAAACGAAGCGCGAGGTTCAGCGGTGTTTGTCCACCGAACTGCACGATCATGCCGATCTCGGCGCCTGAGGAGGCCTCGTGCTCGTACACGGCGAGCACATCTTCGAGCGTCAGCGGTTCGAAGTACAGGCGGTCGCTGGTGTCGTAGTCGGTTGACACTGTTTCCGGGTTGCAGTTCACCATCACTGTTTCGTAGTCGTCTTCGCGCAGGGCGAACGCCGCATGACAGCAGCAGTAATCAAACTCAATCCCCTGCCCGATTCGGTTCGGCCCGGAGCCGAGAATAATGACTTTGCGACGGGTGGTTGGCGGCGCTTCATCTTCTTCGTCATAACTCGAGTATAGGTAGGGCGTGCTGGACTCGAACTCTGCCGCGCAGGTGTCGACCAGCTTGAAGATAGGCCGGATGCCTGCGTCCTGCCGGTGTTTGCGGACCTGCTCCACGCCAGCGGCACCGGCAAGGCCCCATGCATCGGCCAGGCGCTCATCCGAGATGCCCATGCGCTTCGCTTTCCGCAACTGGTGCTGTGGCATATCAGCTGGCGTTGTCGCGGCCAGCGCGCCCAGCGCATCCGTAATTTCCTTGATCTGGTGCAGGAACCAGGGGTCCATCGAAGTAAGACGCGCGACCTCGCGCACGCTCATGCCCCGGCTAAAAGCAAAGCGGATGTAATTGAGCCGCTCCGGCTGCGGGGTTACCAGGCGATAGGTCAGTTGCTTGGGATCGAGGTTTTCCGCTCCCACGCGCTTGCCGGTTTCAAGCGCGCGCACCGCCTTCATGAGTGCCTCCTTGAAGGTGCGGCCCATGGCCATCACCTCGCCTACGGACTTCATCTGCGGGCTCAGGCTTTCGTCGGCATCTGGAAACTTCTCGAACTGCCACTTCGGAATCTTGACGACCACGTAGTCAATCGAAGGCTCAAAGCAGGCCGGGGTCATGCGTGTGATGTCGTTCGGAATCTCGTCGAGTGTGTAGCCGACGGCGAGCTTGGCCGCTATCTTTGCGATGGGAAAACCGGTCGCTTTCGAGGCCAGCGCTGAGGAACGTGAAACGCGCGGGTTCATTTCGATCACGGTCATGCGGCCATTCGCCGGGTTCACAGCAAACTGCACGTTGGAGCCGCCGGTTTCAACGCCGATCTCGCGGATGATAGCGATGGCCGCGGAGCGCATCGCCTGGTACTCGCGGTCAGTCAGCGTTTGCGCGGGAGCGACCGTGATGGAGTCGCCAGTGTGGACGCCCATCGGATCCATGTTCTCGATGGAGCAGATGATGATGACGTTGTCCGCGAGATCGCGTACCACCTCAAGCTCGTACTCTTTCCAGCCCAGCACTGACTCTTCGAGCAGGCACTCATGTACGGGGGATAAGTCGAGTCCGCGTGCGAGAATCTCCATCAACTCTTCCCGGTTGTAAGCGATACCGCCACCCGAGCCGCCGAGCGTGAACGAGGGGCGAATGATGACCGGGAAGCCGAGCTTGGTCGCAAACTCCAGTCCGTCCCGCAGGTTATCGACCAGCGCGGACTTTGGCACATCGAGGCCGATGCGCGCCATCGCGTCCTTGAACAACAACCGGTCTTCTGCTTTCTTGATAGCCCCAAGTTTCGCACCGATCAGCTCGATCCCGTACTTATCGAGAATGCCTGCATCGGCCAGGTCGACTGCAAGGTTCAGTGCTGTCTGGCCGCCCACGGTCGGCAGCACGGCAAACTTTCCTTCGCCTCCCTCCTGCGTCAGCATCTCGCTTTCGATACGCAGGATTTCCTCCACGTAGGCGATCGTCAGCGGCTCGATGTAAGTCCGATCAGCTAACTCGGGGTCGGTCATGATGGTGGCTGGGTTCGAGTTGACCAGCACCACCTCGTAACCTTCTGCGCGCAGCGCCTTGCAGGCCTGCGTACCGGAGTAGTCAAACTCGGCGGATTGCCCGATGACGATGGGCCCGGAGCCGATCACTAGTATCTTGGCGATGTCGTTCCTGCGTGGCATGTCTTTCCTAGTCGTAAATATCTTTGCGATGGCCGACAACGAGAGCGAGGATAGTAAGTTCCTGATCGTGCAGCTCGCAGATGACGCGGTAATCGGCTATGCGGAACCTCCACAAGCCCTGTAGATCCCCGACGAGCCGTTTCCCCATACCCCTGAGATCTGGCTGCGCAGCAATCCTCTCTTCGAGAGTTCGCACGATCTTGTCCGCGACTTGCAGATCCAGCTTGGCGATTTGGCGGAGAGCTCGTGCTTCATACTTAGCGGTCCAGGCCAAGCTCCCGCCTGACTTCGTCCGTAGAATAGGTTCTGCTGCCGCTCTTCTTGTCTTCTGCTAATGCGTCTACCGCTTCCAAATAGTCTTCGCGATTCTCCATGTAGGACTTCAAGGCCTGGACAGCGAATTCATTCGGGCTTTGTCCCGCTTCGCTGGCCATCTCTCTCAATCGGACTTCGAGCGAATCGCTGAGCTTCAGTTCGAGCATGGTTATACCTTTCAGGGGCAGTCAGAAAGTGCAGCTACCGGCCCCGCCACTCGTCCATCATTTTTCTGAAATCACCGAACAGGTAGTGCGAGTCATGCGGGCCAGGGCTTGCTTCCGGGTGGTACTGCACACTGAGCAGCGGCATCGTCCGGTGACGCAAGCCTTCCAGCGTCTGGTCGTTGAGATTGATGTGCGTCAGGTCGACTTCGTTCGCATTGATCGAGTCAGGATCGACCGCGTAATTATGGTTCTGGCTGGTAATCTCGACGCGCCCTGTTGCCAGCTGTTTCACCGGGTGGTTGCCACCATGGTGTCCAAACTTCAGCTTGAAAGTCTTGCCGCCGAGAGCAGCACCTATCAGCTGGTGCCCAAGGCAGATACCAAAGATGGGCGTCTTCCCGGCGAGCTCACGGATGGCATCGGTCGCGTAAGTCAGCGGCTCCGGGTCGCCCGGACCATTGGAGAGAAATACGCCATTTGGCTTCAGTGCGAGCACGTCCTCGGCAGTGGTGCGCGCCGGCACAACGGTGACCCGGCAACCCTGCGCGCCCAGCATCTGCAGGATGTTCTGCTTGATGCCGTAGTCGTACGCCACAACGTGCAGGTCGCACTCTGGCTGCGCGGCCACGGTGCCCAGGTGATAAAGGGGGTCTTGTTCGCGCTGCTTCCACTCGTACGCGGCCTTGGTACTCACCACGCTGGCCAGGTCGGTGCCATCCATCGGCTTCAGGGCGCGCGCCTTCGCAACCAACATGTCGGTGTCCTGCTCAATGGTCGAGATCACGCCGCGCATCACGCCGTTGTTTCGCAGGTGCCGCACCAGCGCGCGGGTATCGATCTCCGACAGCACGGGCACGCCGTAACGCTCGAGGTATTCATCGGCGACCTGCTCGGAACGCCAGTTCGAGCTTACCGCGGAGAACTCTCGAACAATCAGTCCTTCGATGTAGGGGCGCGACGCTTCCGCGTCCGCATTGTTTGTCCCGTAATTCCCTATCTGGGGATTAGTAAGAACCACAATCTGACCCGCATAGGAGGGATCAGTAAAGATTTCCTGGTAACCGGTCAAGGAGGTATTGAAAACAACCTCTCCGGAGCATTCACCCTTCGCTCCGTAGCCGTCCCCGCGGAAGATGCGCCCGTCCTCGAGCGCAAGTATCGCCTGCATCGCAGCTCCAACACGTAGATTCAAACAATGCTAACAGGTACGCTCCGGCTTCGGTGGTTCCGCCGGCGCATCCTATGCGGTACAAGGAGCTTGACCCCGATGAAAGCAGTTGTTTTGCACGCGTACGGCGATGTCAGTGAGTTGCGCTACGAAGAGGAGGACCTGCCGGAACCAGGCGCCGGCGAGGTGCGCGTCCGCATGCGCGCTACCAGTATCAACCCCGTGGACTGGAAGCTGCGTACAGGCGCCGAGAAGGATCGCTTCCCGCTGGACCTGCCGGAGATCCTTGGCGTTGATCTCAGCGGCGAGGTAGATGAAGCTGGCCCGGGCGTCGATGGGTTCGCCAAAGGCATGCGCGTCATGGGCAAGGCCAATGGCACCTACGCGCAGTACACCGTTGCCAAGGCAGATACGTTGTCGCCGATCCCGGAGGCGCTGAGCTTTGAGCAGGCGGCTGCGCTGCCCCTGGTCCTGCTGACCGGCACCCAGTTGATCGAGCGCGCAGCCAAGGTGCAGCAGCACCAGACGATCCTCATCACGGGGGCACTCGGCAGTGTGGGCCGGGTAGCGGTGTACGTGGCCAAGCAGCGGGGAGCCCGGGTCATCGCCGGGGTGCGCGCGGCGCAGATCGAAGAGGCAGCTACGCTGGGCGCCCACCAGGTCGTAGCGCTCGATGAGCCGAAAGAACTGGCGCACCTGCACGAACTCGATTGTGTCGCCGACACGGTCGGCGGCCTGGTAGGCGAGCACGCCATCAAGACGCTGCGCGACAACGGCACCTACGCAACCGTGGTCGAGCCACCGAAGCACCCGCCCGAGCGCGGCATCAAGGTCGAAGCCATGATGGCCGCTCCGGATGCGTCGCGCCTGTACGAACTGGCCGACGAGGTAGCGCGTGGCGGTCTGCGCATTCCTATCGACAAGAGCTTCCCGCTGGAGCAGATCCAGGAGGCGACGACGCTGGCCGAAAAAGGCCACGCGCATGGCAAGATCGTGCTGACGATCGCCTGAGCGATAACTCCTGCACCCTCTCCGTTGAAGGAGTGCAGAACGAACAGATCCTTCGGCGTCGCTCAGCATGACCCCAAATCGGGGGGCAGGACCAACGCCCCCCGATCTGCCGCTTCCATGTGCAGGTGTGCGACAACGGCCTGGACCAGGCCGGCAACATCGTGCTGCCTGGCTTCGGTCGCGGGCTCGATCCCGTGCTCGCGCAGCGTCGCGCTGGTGATTGGGCCGATAGAGCACGCGCTGCTGGTTTTGAAAGCGACCCGGCTGCGCTCCTCGCCAAACAGATCGATCCACCGTTCCACAGTCGACGAACTGGTAAACGTCACTGCATCGACGGCTGATGCGCCGGGAGCGAAGCAGGCCGCAAGCAGCCCGCGCGACTCTTCTGCCAGCACCGTCCGGTAGGCCTCGGCAACGTCAACGACCGCTCCGGCTGCACGCAGTTGTTCGGGCAGCACTTCCCGCGCAACAGCTGCGCGGACCAGCAGCATGCGCTTGCCGGCTGCGGTAGGGGCCAGCTCACGAACAACGGATTCAGCGATAGCCGGCGCCGGCTCTAGATCGACGCGCAGGCCGGCATCGCGCAGGGCCTGGGCTGTCGCAGGACCGATGGCCACGGTGTATGGCTGGGCGACCCACGGCGTCGTGCGACGGGCAGCCAGCACGGCAGCAGTGTTGGCGCTGGTCACGAGCAGGGTGTCGTACTCGGGGAGCCGGGCAAGTGCTGCGTCCAGCACCGCGTAAGAGCCCGGGGGAACGATCCGGATCGTTGGAACCTCGATCACGTCGGCGCCAAGTGCCCGGAGCCGGGCTGCCAACCCGCTGTTCTGCTCGCGGGTCCGGGTAACCAGGATGCGCCGGCCTGCGAGTGGCCCGGTCTCCCCGCCGGCTGCGGTCTTAGCGGCAGCCGCCTGCCGGCCTCGCTCCTCCCGGGAGTCGGGCGGCCTGTCCGGCTTGTCGCTCCTGGCCACGGCTAGCCGGCCAGCAGCTCGCCGGCGCCTTGCCGCAGCAGTTCCTCGGCGAGCCTCGCGCCCAGCTCTGTCGGATCCTCCTCGTGCCGGTGCTCCAGCAGAACGCGCACAGAGGCGCCACCTTCCGGCAGCAGGACCGAGCCGCTGATCTGCCAGTGCCCTTCTTCACTGGGGGCGCCCGAGTGACGCTCGCAGTAGATACCGATGGGCACCTGGCACCCGCCGCCAAGCGCATGCAGCGCCGCCCGCTCGGCTGTCACCGCGAAGCGCGTCGCCGGGTCGTCAAGAAAGTGCAGCGCTTCCACCATACGTCCGTCCCCTGCGCGCACCTCGATGGCCAGGGCCCCCTGCCCCGCTGCCGGACACACGATCGTCGCCGGCATTCTTTCGCGCAGCAGGCTGGTGCGGCCCAGCCGGTCAAGACCCGCACAGGCCAGCACACAAGCCTCGGCTTCTCCATTCACGAGCTTGCGCAGCCGCGTGTCCACGTTGCCGCGGAACTCGATGTACTCCAGGTCGCGACGGTAGGCCCGCATCTGTGACTGGCGGCGGAGACTGCTGGTGCCCACGCGCGCGCCGGGCGGCAGCGACGCAAAACTGGCGAAATCCGCCGAGACAAACGCGTCCCGGGGGTCGGCCCGCTCCGGCAGCGCGGCCAGCGCGAAGGCTGGGTGCAACTCGGTTGGAAGGTCCTTGAGACAGTGAATGGCAAGGTCAATCCGACTGGCCTCAAGCGCTTCCTCAATCTCCTTGGTAAACATGCCCTTGGTGCCCACCTTGTTGAAGGCGACCCCCTGCAGCCGGTCCCCGGTCGTGCGGATGACCTCGATAGAGACCTCGTGGCCAGCCTCACGCAGCAGTGCCGCGACGTGGTTTGCCTGCCACAGCGCCAGCTCGGAGCCTCGTGAACCTATACGCATATGCATCAGCGACGCTCCACTGGCAGTGCGGCTTCCGCGCGCGCTGCCTCCTGTGCTTCATCCTGCGCCTCCGGGGTTTCAAGAGAGAGGTGTTCCCCTGGCGCGTTTCCCCTGCTTCCATCCATTCGGGCGGGCGCGTCCGGCTCCGCGCCCGGTACCGATGCCACATCAGGCAACTGGAAAGCATCCCGCAGCACAGAGAGCCGCTCGCCATCGCCGTCCTTTGCAGCAGCGCGCAGGGCCTGCAGCGGCGCATGCAGAAACTTGCTGGCCAGGCCACGGGTGAGCATCTCGACCGCTTCGCGCTGTGCAGGCGAGAGCGTTTCAAGCCTGGCGGCAGCGCGCCGCAGTTCAGCCTGCCGCATCGCTTCCACATTGCCCTGCAGCGCGCGCAGGGTTGGTACTGCGTCGAGCACCTGCAGTTCCCGGCCGAACTGGTCTACCTCGCCCTGCACCAGCCGCTCGGCGACCGAGGCTTCCCGCGAGCGGTCTGCCAGGTTGGCCGAGGCGACGCCCTGCAGGTCGTCGATGTCATAGAGAAAGACACCATCGACGCGGTTCATCTCCGGATCGACATCCCGGGGCACCGCGATGTCGATGAAAATCATGGGCCGTCCGCGCCGTCGCTGCAGAAAGCGCACGCCATCCTCGCGGCGGAAGATAAACTCGTGCGCACCTGTCGACGTGATAAGGATATCGGCCTGGTCGGCCCGGTCCCGCAGCTCGCCGTAAGGCAGCACGCGCCCGCCAAAGGTCTGCGCCAGCCGCTCCGCCCGCGCTTCGGTCCGATTACTCACGGTCATCGAGCTCGCACCCTGCGCCAGCAAGTGTCGCGCGGCCAGCTCACCCATCTTGCCTGCACCCACCAGC
>CAXTEW010000030.1:0-3391 GCA_964243175.1 uncultured Acidobacteriaceae bacterium | reverse complement strand
TCTTGCAGGCCAGGTCGACCGCAACGCTCGCGATCGATACCGAGCTCGACCCGATTGCGGTCTCCGTGCGTACCCGCTTGGCCACAGAAAAAGCACTCTGAACCACCCGCGTCAGCTCGCCGCCGGTTGTCTTCGCGGCGCGCGCCACGGCAAAGGCTTCCTTCATCTGTCCCAGGATCTGAGGCTCACCCACGACCATGGAGTCGAGGCTGGAGGCAACGCGGAAGAGGTGGCGCGTCGCTTCTGCCCCGCGGTGCTGGTACAGGTGGGCCTGCAGTTGCTGCGCGCTGGCGGGGAAACGGTGCGCGAGGAAGCCGGCCAGGTCAGGGACGCTTTCGCCGTGAGTGACAAACAGCTCCACCCGGTTGCAGGTAGACAGGATCATGCACTCGCGCACATGCGCCCAGGCCTGGAGAGCCACCAGCGCCGCGGGCAGGTCTTCCGCCGTGATGGCCACCTGTTCGCGCAGCTCGACAAGCGCATTCCGGTGGTTGAGGCCTGTGACCATGAGGCTCATTGGGCAGAGAACCTGTGTACCGAGCTGAGCAGGTTGGCGGCCCACACGCTAAGCACCACCAGGAAGGCGATCGAGGACACGTAAACAGCCTGGCGGCCGCGCAGCCCCTTGGATTGCCGTACCAGCAGGATGAACACGTAGATCAGCCACATGGCAAAGGACAGCAGGACCTTGGGGTCCTGGAAGTAGCTGGCGCCAACCCGCTCCTGCGCGATCAGCGAGCCGGCGAACAAGCCCAGTGTCATGCACAGGAAGCCAAGCACCAGCGTCGACTGGGCGATGCGCTCCATGGTTTCAAGCGGGGGCAGCCAGGCGAAGAAGCCGGGCGCTTCCTTGTTCTTCAGCCGCATCTCCTGCAGCAGGTACAGGAAGCTTGCGAGCAGGGAGAAGACCAGCGCCGTATCCGCGGCCAGCAGCGCCGAGACGTGGACCGCAATCCAGCCACCGCGGGTCAGCGGGGATGAGAAGGTGTAGCGGTCCGGGCCGAGTGCAGCAGGCAGCGCCAGCAGAAAAGCCATGGGCAGGGCGAACAGGCCAAAAGAGAATGCCCGGTAGCGTGCCGCAATGATCAGGAAAGCAGCAGCGATCAGCAGGCCGAGCGCTGCCTGCACCTCGTGCGCGCCGGCAGGGATGAAGCGATGGGTAGCCGCGCACTGCTCAGCGAAAGCCACACACTGGAGCGCCACAGCCGAGAGTGCGAGCGCCATGCAGGCGGTGCGGAATCGCGCGCGGCCCCACAGCACCGCCGGCAGCGCGCATACGCTGGCTACCCCGTACATCGCCGTTGCACCACGTATCGAGAGCAGGTCCATAGAAAAGTCGTTCCGCGAGAGTCGTGATTCACAGGAGCGGTCCTGCGCGTTCGGCGCGAAACCCCAGTATACGGCTGTGCCTGCAGCCGTGAGAATCCGTACACTCCATGATGTCGGGCTGCTTGCAAGCGATTCCGGCCTGGTTGAGAAAGCGCTTGATGCCGTACCCTGGCCAGGGAACTTGCAACGCGGATGTTGGTGCAAGGAAAGAATTCCCGGTAGCCCCGGCAACGAAAACAGTGCGGGCGTTCATCTCTCCCACTGACCGCCTGATGCAGTGTGCCGAGCGTTCCCAGGGCGGCGCGCTCGACCAAGTGCACCACCAGCACACAGAAGGGTAATAACCATGTCAGACTATCGCGTACAAGCCGGAGATATACAGGAAGACCAGGTCACCTCGCTGATGGAGAGCTACAGCGCCAAGCTGCCAAGCTCTTTCTTCCTCGGCGCTTCGATCGCATCCATCATTGGTTCGCTGATCCTCAAGACCCAGGGCAAGGATGAGAATGCCTTGTTCGTCGGCCAGTGGGCGGCGCCCTTCCTGCTGCTGGGTATCTACAACAAGATGGTGAAGCAGCACGGCTCCGACGCGGAAACCCGCGACTAGTCCTTCACCATCACGCAGGGAAGCCGCCCTGGGAAGTCGCAGGGCGGCTTTTCTGCGTTTTGATAGGAACAAGCAGGAACGGCTACGCGCCTCCCGGCCACTCACGTGGCGTTTTGCGTTGACTGACATGATGACTATCAATGCTGCCGAGCATCGCGAGGCCCACATGCGTGCTTGCCGCGGCACCCGCAAGGAAATGCCACGCGAGTGGCCGCGAGGCGCGCAGCCGGTCTGAACGCTCTCGGCCGCCGGTGTATTCTGGGCCTGTCCTGTGATCGATGCCCCTCACCAGCTGCCCGCGACGCAGGCCCCCGAAGCCCTGACGCCGCTGATGCGTCAGTACGCCGCGACCAAGCAGCAGCATCCGGACGCCCTGCTCTTCTTCCGCCTCGGCGACTTCTACGAATTGTTTTTCGAAGACGCCCGCGTCGCCGCGCGGGAGCTTGGCATCATGCTGACCTCTCGCGACAAGGCCCGCGACCGGGAGCGGGCGGTGCCCATGTGCGGGGTGCCGTTCCACTCGGTCGAGGCGCATGTGACGCGGCTGCTGCGACGCGGCTTTCGCGTTGCGATCTGCGAACAAATTGGCGATCCCCGGCAGACCAAGGGCATCGTGCATCGCGAGGTAACGCGTGTGCTCACGCCTGGAACCGTTGCCGACTCGGCGCTCGGCGCCGGTGAAAACAACTACCTGGCTGCAGTGCACATGGCGCAGCGAGGCACCAGCGCGGTTGCGGCGCTCGCTTTGCTCGACCTCTCGACGGGAGAATTTCGCGCCGGCGAGTGGTCGGGTGCGCGCGCCGCGGCGCAATGCGCCGATGCACTGGCGAGCTCCGGCGCGAGCGAAGTCCTGCTCGCCGCGACCAATCCCCTGCTGCTGGCGGATGAGGGCTTCAGCGGCGCGCTCGAGAGGGTTCGCACCCGGACGCCGCTCGACGAGTGGGTGTTTACCGCCGAATACGCGCTGCCCCTGCTGGAGCGGCAGCTCGGCGCCCGCACCCTCGACGGCTTCGGGCTTGCCGGGCATGCCACGGCAGCCATCGCCGCAGGTGCGGTGCTCCATTACGCCCGCGAAACCCAGCGCAGCGCCCTGCAGCATATCGATACCATCCGCTTCCAGGAAGCGGGCGAGCATCTGCAGCTCGACGCCGTATCGGTCCGCAACCTGGAGTTGCTGGAGCCCCTGTTTCGCACCGGCGGCGCGGATGCGACCCTGGCGCACACCCTGGACTGCTGCCAGACGCCGATGGGCAAGCGGCTGCTGCGCGCCTCCATCCTGCGGCCGCTGGGCACCGCTGCCCCGATCCGGGCCCGCTACCAGGCAGTTGCCGAGCTCAGCCGGGGACTGATCGCCCGCGAGGAGCTTCGCCGCGCCCTCGGCGGCGTACTCGACCTGGAACGCCTGCTCTCCCGCGTGGCGCTTGAAAATGCCGGGCCGCGCGACCTGCTCGCCCT
>CAXTEW010000029.1:0-16164 GCA_964243175.1 uncultured Acidobacteriaceae bacterium | reverse complement strand
CGTGCATCGCTGCCCTGGTATGGTACGGATGAGCAGGAGACTTTGCGGAGATGACTGCTTCGCAGGCACATCTCGCAGCGGTGACCCAGTCGAACCAGCGCCTGAACAGAAGGGCATGGAGCCAGCGCAGTCGCCACGCCAGAGAACCCGCCCAACCGTTTGGAACAGCAGATCTTCAGGGCTTCAGCACTTGCCAACACCGACGACCCTGCTACAGTTTGGGGCAGAATGCGTTTCCCTTTTCGCGCCGCACTGCTCCCGGTCTTGCTGCTCCTGTTCACCCTTGCACCGGCGTCCACCAACGCGCTGCAGGCGCAAAGCAATGGCATGGCTTCTGCCGTCGCCGGCCTCATCGATGCGCAGCCGGCCGCAGCCCGGGCCCACTGGGGCATCTCGCTTGTAGACGCTGCAACCGGCGCCACGCTGTACGCGCGAAACGACGCGCAGCTCTTCGAGCCTGCGTCCAACGCCAAGCTTTTCACCACTTCTGCCGCACTTGCACTGCTGGGCCCCAACTACACGCTGGCTACCCGGGTAGTGGCTGATGGCGCGATCGACGGCGCAGGAACACTGCACGGCGACCTGCGGCTGATCGGCGGCGCGGACCCCACGATGTCCGGGCGCGTCTACCCGTATGCCGGTCACACGGATCGCCCCAACCCGCCGCTCGGCGCGCTCGATGCTCTCGCGGCGCAGGTGCTCGCCAGCGGCATCCGTACCGTTGAGGGCAGGGTGCTGGCCGACGACACGCTTTTCCCCGACGAGCGCTACGGCGCAGGCTGGGGCTGGGACGACCTCCAGTGGGAGTACGGCGCGCCCATCTCGGCGTTGACCGTGAACGACAACGTGCGCTACCTGACGATTGCGCCGGCGACCACGCCTGGCCTGCCTGTGACGGCCAGCTGGCTGCCGGACATCGCAGGCCGGCCCAGCGGGCTTCAGATCACTGCAACCACCACAGCTGCCGGCTCCGCGCCTGCGCTGGGCGTGGCCCGCGAGCCCGGCAGCGGCGCATTTCGCGTGTATGGTTCGCTGCCTGCGGGCGGCGCCGCTATGCACCTGGCGCTGGCACTGCAGGACCCGGCGGCTTTTGCCGCGGAAGCATTTGCGGCGTCGCTTCAGGCCCAGGGCGTGAGCCTGCACGGCGGTTCTGCGGCAGTGCACCGGCCCAGCACCGATACGCAATCCTTTGCGCTGGAAACCCATGCACCGTTAGCCCTGGAGGCTTTGCCGCCGGGCGGGAGTTCACTGCCCCCAGCATCGCCTGGTGGGTCTGCATCCGCGAGGGTAGTTGCTTCGCGGCAGTCCGTTTCCCTGGACGCGATCGTCACTGTAACCAACAAGGTGTCGCAAAATCTGCACGCAGAGCTGTTGCTGCGACTGTTAGGCCGGGCCGAAGGCGGTGATGGATCAGCAGCGCAGGGGGCCCGCGTCGTCCGTGCCTTTGCAACCATGGACGCAGGCGTTGCCGCTGACGACTTCGTCCTCTACGACGGCTCCGGCCTTTCGACCAAGGACCTGGTCTCGCCGCGCGCCCTCACCACGCTGCTGCGGTACGGCACGAGCCAGACGTGGGGACCACTGTTGCGCAATTCGCTGCCTTCCAGTGGTGTCGATGGCACACTCGCGAGCCGCTTCCCCGCGCTGCGTGGCCGCGTCCAAGCGAAGACCGGCACGCTCGGGGAGGTGGACGCGCTGAGCGGCTTTGTCACCGCCGACAGTGGCCGGCTTCTTCTGTTTTCCATCCTGTGTAACGACCATCCGGGCGCTGGCTCCCGCGCAATCATCGATGGGTTGGTCCAGGCTGCGGCGCAGAATTACTGACGTGCCGTTTCCCCATGGGACGGCTGCGAATCGGCACCGCCACACTCGCTGGCTCTCGTTGAAGCTGCGGGTCACCGAGGTAGATGGCTCGTATGGAACAACGCAAGAAACGGGTACCCTGCCGGGCCTCTACCGCTTGAGCTTCGCTGCCGTCGCGTCCACATCAAACGCGTCGGGCGCGACCGGTACGTTGTAATACACGTGGGCCAGGTACCTCTGCGACGTCATGTCGCCATTGTGGTAAAAGGTCTCGTTCAGTGGAGTGGGCAGACCGTCGACAGGGTGATAGTCGGCGAAGTCCTCGGCGTCTTCGTTGTTGTCTTTGTACAACGGGTCACGCCAGGTGAAGGAAGCTCTTACCGGGAGGTGCGAGTCCGCGTCCAACTGCAGCGTGATGTTGTCGTTGTTGCTGTTAAGGAGCGTGATTTCGTCTACCAGGTGGCGCTCGGCCATCTTGTGTCCGCCAAAGAAAATGACGGTTCCCGGCTCATGCCACCAGACGCGTACTGCTTCTTCGAGTGAGTGGTCGCGCCGCCTGAAGACAGACAAGTACTCCTCTGGCGGCAACTCTCGTTTGCCACGGTACGTGACCTCCCAGTCGATGTCAGGGGTCAGGATCGTCACAACATCACGCTTCTTGGTGTACTCGGTTCGCTGCAGGCCTGGGTCTGTTCGAGAGGCAGGCTCCGTCCGCAGCAGGCGGAAGTCGCCGATGGCCCCGGTCGCCTTGCCCTGGTAAAAGCCGGAGGTACGGCCTTCCTCAACGACATTCTGCAGGGCGAGCCAGCGCGCACCGCCCAGCGCGGCTACCATCTGCTGCATCAGCGTGACGGCCTGGGGATCGCTCTGGTTGCCATCTGCCACCGCTGGTGTCGCAGACTGGGCGGCGCTGGCTGCAGGCGAAGGCGCAGCAAGCAAGCCGGCACAGCCCAGGAGTAGCAAGGCAGAGCGCAGGTACCCGGTAAGTGCCACTTAGCCCACCAGCACGGCGCCACCGTTAACATTCACTATCTCGCCGGAGATAAACCCGGCCCACGGAGTGCACAGGAAAACGATAGGCCCGGCGATCTCATCCGGGGTGCCGACACGTCCCATCGGGATCGTGGCGAAGATTTTTTCTTTCCCTGCGGCCGTCGCAAGCGCCGGGGCAGACATGTCGGTCGCCACCCAGCCAGGGGCAACGCAATTCACCGAGATCCCTACGCCCGCCAGCTCGCTCGAAAGACTTTTTGTCAACGAGATCAGTGCCCCTTTCGATGCCGCATAGTCCGCGTGGAACGCCTCACCACGCTGTGCTGCGGTCGAGGCGACAAGCACGATGTGCCCGCCTGTTCCCTGCACTTTGAATTGAGCGACTGCCGCCCGGACCAGGCCGAAGACGCTGTCCAGGTTGATACCCATGGTGCCGTGCCACTGTGCCGTGGTCATGGTGTCGATAGGCGCATCGTGTGACGGCCAGATACCGTGATTGACAACCAGCACATCCAGTCTCCCAAAACACGCAACAGCCTGCGCTACCAGCGAGATCCCGTCTTCTATGGATTCCAATTCCTGCCTGATCGCGCGGCAACCTTCCTCGCCACCGCACTCGTCAACCAGCGTCACTGCTGCGTCCTGGGCTGCGCGGTAGCTGAAGACCGCCCGTGCACCGCACTGCCGGAACAGCCGTACCGTTGCAGCACCGATGCCCCTCGAGCCGCCGGTCACCAGGACTGCCTTGCCTTCCAGTGATAGCTTCACACCCATACCTTTCAATCTACCAAGCAACCGGCCCGTGCCGCAGGCCGCCGACCTCAGACTCGCTTCAGCCGGATCGGCCCCTTCGCGTGAGAAGGATCGACCGGATGCCCACCCTGGGTTACCACCAGCTTGCCAGCCGCATGAAGTCGTCGGGCCGCTGCCCGCGCAGGCTCCATGAGCGGCTCCCACTGTGTCCGATCCGTGTCGCCGCCCACGCGCCGCGCCGCTTCGGACGGGCAGATGGTTTTTCCCGCTCCCCGCTCGGAAAGCAATTGGAGAATAGCTGCCTCCAGGGCTGCGTCCTCGCCAGCCGCGACTGGGGACCTGCCCCGTTTTCGGCAGCCGTCACTGCAGTAGCGCACCTCGTCCCAGGTCTGCTCCCACTTCTTGCGCCACGTAATCTCCCGCCCGCAGACCACACACGGCTTTGAAGCCGGCTGCGCATGTTTCCCATTGCGGCTCATCTCTCCCTGGGATGCACCAGGAGATGCACGGGCCGTGGTTCCCCTGAAAGCCACTTCTTCGCTCCCTGGTGTCGTCGTACACTGCTCACTTTGGACCACCACGGCAGCCACGGTCAGCGCACTCATCGATGCGGGCAGAAACATTGCCGGGCGCTGCGCACACAGCAGGCCGGGCAGGCCGCAGGCCAGCAGGACGCTTGCCGTCCGTAAGCGAATCTCATCGTTGATCATAGGTAGCTCCGACCACAGGGCAGGGTCGTCACGGTGTGGCCACCGATGGATCATGTCCCATGCCCACTAACGGCAGAATGTGCCTGTGGCTTCAACCATATGGGCAACAAAGCCAAACTATAGTCAGGTTCCGCGGGAAACCGTTCCTGCTGCGGCAGCGACGTGTTGCCGTGCAAAGCCGCGGCACACGCCTTCTATACTGAAGCGGACATGCCCACGACGCACTCGACCCGCACCTTTCTGCCTGTGGATGAGCAGCTGGACCTGCTCCAAAAGGGCGCAGCGGAGATCATCCGCGTCTCCGATCTGCGTGAGCGGCTGGAACAGTCGCGCCAGACCGGCAGGCCCCTCCGCGTCAAGGCCGGCTTTGATCCGACCGCGCCCGACCTGCACCTGGGGCATACGGTGCTCATGCGCAAGCTCAAGCACTTCCAGGATCTCGGACACCAGGTCATCTTCCTGGTGGGCGATTTCACCTCGCTGATCGGCGATCCAACCGGACGATCCGTAACCCGAAAGCCCCTGACGCGCGAACAGGTCGATGAGAACGCGCGGAGCTACACAGACCAGGTGTTCCGCATCCTTGACCGCGACCGCACCGAGGTTCGCTTCAACTCGGAATGGCTGGGCACGCTTGGCTTTGAGGGCATCATCCGCCTGGCAGCACAGTTCACCGTGTCGCAGATGCTGGAGCGCGACGAATTCCATAAGCGCTTCGAGGCAGAGAAGCCAATCTCGCTGCACGAAATGCTCTATCCCCTGGCGCAGGGTTACGACTCGGTCGCGCTCCGGTCCGATGTGGAGCTCGGCGGTACCGACCAGCGCTTTAACCTGCTGACTGGGCGCGAACTGCAGCGGCACTATCAACAGCCTCCGCAGATCGTGCTCATGACGCCGATCATCGAAGGCCTGGACGGCGTCCAGAAAATGTCCAAATCGCTCGGCAATGCGATCGGCATCCACGAGCAGGCAGCGGAGATGTACGGCAAGATCATGTCGATTTCGGACCCACTGATGTGGCGTTTCTGGACTCTGCTGACCGACCTGCGCCAAAGCGAGGTGGAAGCGATGCAGGCTGAGGTGGCATCGGGCGTGCTGCACCCGATGGAGGCAAAAAAGCTGCTGGCCCGCACCATTCTTGGCGATTACCACGCACCGGATGCCGTGCGAGAAGCTGACGAGGGCTGGGCGCGGCAGTTCCAGCGAGATGAGCAGCCGGAGCAGGTGGAAGAAGTCGCGATCGCTGCCGCGGAGCTGGGTTGGACCGGCCCAGGGGGGGCAGCAGGCGGGCAGATCCGCGTCGACAAGCTGCTGGTGCGACTGGGCCTGGCGGATTCGGCGACCGACGCAGCCCGCAAGCTGAAGCAGGGTGCCGTGCGCATCGGTGGCGAACTGGTCAGCAGCCCGCATCTTGCACCCGGCACCCTGCCGGCAACACTGATGGTGCGGGTTGGCAAGCGGATCCGCGGCGCCGTGCTAAACGGCTCCGAAGCGTAAACCGCCTGCCCGGCTTGGGGTCACTTCGTGACAAGTGACTTCGAAGGTCCAATACGTGTCACGAAGTGACTGCCAGCCGCACAGGCGGTCTTGTTTTGTGATTTAGTAAACTAGTTATTGCGCTGAACTAAGTACGTTGGTAACGTACTCGAACCATGCGCATCGTGACCCTTGAAGAGCACATCACTACCCGCCGGTTTGCCGAAGCGACAAAAAGCCTGCGTTCCGGTCCTCCGGCGGCGCTGCGTAGCCGCATGGAGCCAACCTTGCTTGACCTCGGCGAGGGCAGGATTCGCGCCATGGATGAGGCAGGCATCAGCCTGCAGGTGCTTTCCCTCGCAGCCAACGGGCTTGACGAACTCGATGCAGGCGAAGCGGGCGAAATCGCGGCAGATGCTAACGATCGCATCGCGGCGGCAGTCAGCGCGTATCCCGATCGCTTTGCCGGCTTCGCCACCCTCGCGCTCACAGATGTCCCTGCCGCTGTCGACGAGATGCACCGTGCCATCCAGACGCTGGGCTTCGCAGGGGTGATGCTGCACGGCACCACGCGCGGCATCTTCCTCGACGATGAGCAGTTTGCCCCGATCTGGGCCGCCGCGGAGGCACTCGACATCCCGGTCTACCTGCACCCCGCGCCCCCACCGCCTGCAGTGGAGCAGGCGTACTACAGCGGTTTACCCGGCAACATGGGGAAGCTCCTGTCGATTGCCGCCTGGGGCTGGCACGCGGAGACGGGCCTCCATGTGCTGCGGCTGATCGTGTCCGGTCTTTTTGATCGGCACCCGGGATTGCGGCTGATCGTTGGTCACATGGGCGAGAACCTGCCGTTTTCCATCGCACGCGCCGGCGGAGTGCTCGACCAGATGGCCAAGTACCTGAAGCAGCCTGTTGAGGACTACTTTCACAAACACTTCTGGATCACGACCAGTGGTTACTTCACAGCGCCGCCTTTTGCCTGCGCGGTCGAAGTCGTAGGCATCGACAAGATGCTGTTTTCCATCGACTACCCCTTCAGCACTAACACGCGCGGACGCAGCTTTCTGGATAGCCTGGAGCTCTCAGCGGAGAGCCTGGAGAAGCTCGCGCACACGAACGCAGAGACGCTGCTCCGGCTCGGCCGCTGACAGCAAATCCTCATTTCCTGCTCCAAAATCAGCCGTCACTTCCCCTGCGGCGCGGTCGCTGCCTGGGCCGCGGGAGCCGGCCCGGGAGACGTGGCCGGAGGCGGGGTAGCCGCCGGGCCGGGGGTAGGTGCCGCGGTCGCCGCTGCAGCAGCCGCCGGTGCAGTAGCCGGTGTTGCGGGAGCAGGCTGAGGAGGCGGAGCGGCAGCAGCAGGTGCCGCAACTGGCACCGTATTCACGACCGAAGGATCATCGCGCAGCTTGATGAAAAGCTGCGCACTGTTCGCCCGAGGCACCTCGAGTGTGTTGGCTGAGAACCCGTCCGGCACGGCGACCGGCCTGGTGAACTGCTGGTCTGCTGATACCGCGTTGAGAAGAAACAGGCTGCTGCCGCCGAGGGTGCAGTTCTTCGCTGTATCCGGCGGGCAACTATAGTTCTGCAGCGTGGGCAGGCGGACCAGCGTCGCCAGCGGCAGCCAGTCTCCAGCTGTTCCATCTGCCATCACCGGGCGAATGCGCAGCTTACCGAAAGCAGAGGAATTGAAGCTCTTTGCCGGGTCGAGTGTGGCGATCGCGGTCCTGGTGTCCTGCAGAACCAGCTGCCCGGAAGCCAGGCTGAAGGTCGCGGATGCCAGCCCGTCCTCGGTCGCAATCTCGATCGCCTCGTCCCGGGCAAAGGCTGCGGGCATCTGCGAGCGCAGGGCAAAGGTCAGCTTGCCGTCCAGCGGCAACTCGTCCGGGCTGGTGAGCGTCAGAGCAATGGCCGGTCCGGCCTGGCCCGTGCTGCTGAGCTGCACATTCTTGTTGATCAGCACGATGGAGGGACGGGCGGCATCAATCGAGACCGGCACCGGCACCACACGCCCGTCCTTGAGCGTGACCTGGGCAATGCTCCTGGCGCCTGCGCTCAGGCTGGCGATGGACGCATCCGGATCCGTCTTGCTGGGGACGTTCGCGCTCTCCGCGGCTGGCTTTCCTTCCCCGGAGGGACTGTTGTGCCCCCCAGACGCAGGCGCAGGCGGCGGTGCCTGCGTGGCGGTCAGCTCCAGTGAGTCGGTCGCCCCGTGGCGGCTCAGCTGGCCAGGCATGAATTTCGCCCCGCGCAGCTCCAGGCTGGCGACGTCGTCCAGCCGTGTGCCGGTCAACACACCACCCGTGTCCCCGGCATGGAGCGTAAAGGCGTCGTACTTTCCGGTTTCGGCGTAGCTAGTCACATTCACGGTCTTCGCATCGGGTATGCCGAACTGCTTGATCGAGAGAGCCAGCGCACCAGGCTGCGCATTCTTGAGCGGCAGCGTCGCGATGATCCCGTCCGCGCCATCCGACTTGTACGCGAGCTTCTGCTCCTTGCCGCCGGCATCGCGGGAATCGACTTCGCTGACGCAGGCCGCGGCAGCGGAGTGGAGATGGAGCTCATCATCCCGGCCCACGACCAGCGCATTCTTGTCCGCATCAGCAACCGTCCAGTCGCCGCCCTGGGTCGAGCGCAGCTGGAAGGATGGCCCGGCGTAGGGGTCAAAGCCCCAGTAACCCTGTACGGTCGCCTTGACGCTGCCGCCCAGCGCGGCACTCTGCAGCACCGGTGCCGGCACGACGAAACCGCCCTGGGCCGGTTGGGCCTCCGTCGGCAGATCGACCGCCTTGCCTCCGGCTCCCTCCAGGTGCAGCGTCAGGCCGTGCGCGTACTGGGTTGCGAAGACTTCCGGCGCACCATCCACCGGCAGCACCAGCGGCGTCTTCTCCATGCAGAACACCTGCTTGGGATCGACAGGGCGCAGCGCGGGCTGGGGCAGCTTGGCGATCTGGGGCAGGGCAATCACCAGCACCGAACGCGGGTTGTGGAACGAGGGTGGGGCATTCAGCCACAGGTTCATATTGACGTTGTCATTGCTCGACAGCGCCGGGATGTACTGGTATTGCGCCGAGTGAAAGCTGGCCAGGATCTTGGCGATATCGAAGGCGGCAGCGATGTAGGGGTCATACAGGCCAGCCGCCATGGTGGACGTGGAGCCAGCCTGGAGCGCGAGGTCGCTGGTCGGGCCATTTAGCAGGCCCTGGGCCACGCTGCTGCTGCCGTTGTCCAGGATGATCGCACTCTGGCTCTGTTGCAGGCACGCGGCCTGCTGGTCGGCAGGCCGATCGAAGCAGGCCTGGTTCAGCTTGAGAGCAAGCGACCGGGCCAGCGTGTTTGACACGTCCTTGACCTTGTCGGGGTCCTGGATCACGCGGATGGCGTCGAGATAGGCATTGATCCGTGCCCGGTCCAGGCTTGCGATAGTCAGGTCCTGCGAGGCGCGCACAAAGGCGCCCGGCCGGCCCCGCACCGCGTTCTTCAGCGTTGAGAAATCACCGCCTGTCTGCGGGGCAAGCAGAACCACAACTTGTTCTGCTCCCGGTGGCACCACGATGTAGATGCCCTCGTCCATGACCTTCTTGTCCCAGGCCTCGACCTTCACGAACCAGTCGTCGGGCGGTGGGTTGGTCGAACCGCGCAGGAATACGGGGATCATGAGGTAGTGCACCGACTCATGCTCGCCCAGGACAGGGTGGAGCCAGAGGCGATCGCCCTCCTGGAGCGCGGGAACCTGGCCCACGGGCAGGGTCTTGCCGCCGCGCTGGACCTTGACCTCGAGCGAGGGGCCTTGCAGATCGAACTGGGCGCCCTGCGCGTGAAGCGGCGTCGTGAGCGCACCCGTCAGGATGCAGAGAGCAGAAAACGCAGCACAAATGCAGGCAGATCGTCGTGAATACGAGAGCATATCGCTCCTTCTCTTTCCATTCTCGGCTGGGGCGAAGTGGGGAGCAAGTGAATTGCTCCTGTTTTCAGGCACCGAGGGAACCATCGAGGCGAGGGGTGACCACTTGTTTTCGCCGGGCCGCCCGCAAGCAAGGCCCCCGGGTCAGCCAGCGCGGACAGCGCTGCGCCGCCTGCGCTGCTGTTGCTTCGCGTATTGATTGGTGAGGAAGAAAGCGATGAGGACCAGGGTCGCGACGCCTGAAAGCAGCACCGTGTCACGCTGCCCGTGGTTTGACGCGACCAGCAGCGTCCCCGCAAAGGTATCTGCAGGCTGCCCGGGTGTGCGGACCGTGAGCGTCAGCGAGTAGTCCCCTTCCCCGGCAAGCAGGAGGGTGGCGCCCGGCAACACACGATTGGCAGCCCCGCCCGCCGAAAAGGAACAGGCGACAGGGGCGTGGCCGGGCAGCCGGAGCAGCGCAGTGGCCACGGGCGCTGCTGCGACCGCCCCGTCGACACTGTTCTGGACCAGCAAGGTGAGCTGCACGGGACCGGTGACGAGTGGGTCCGGTGCTGAGAACAGGGTGACGGTGTACGGACCCGCGCTGCCGTGATACGCGATGTGTGGACCATCGGCATACGCGCTGCCGCCGAAGACAGCGGGCAGCGCAAGGGCCGCTGAGAAGAGCGCTGAGGCGAGCCTGGTGGCGCCCGGTCTCGCCCTAGCACACACGCCGGGGGTGAGGTTCACATGCCGACCATGCCGCGCATCTGCATGGGCTGCAGCAGGATCCAGGTACCGGCAACGCACAGCAGGATCGCTACGGAGGCCCAGGGCAGCAGGGTCGCGATCCTCCGGGCTACAGGGGGCGCTGTCAGCCGCGTGCTGGTCATACGCCAGCCGAGGTACAAGGCAGCGAGCAGACCGGCATCCAGCAGAAGCAGCTGCACTCCCAGGAGCGAGCCCGCGTCCAGCAGCGGCCGCTCCACCATCCAGTCTGGCGAGGCTATGCCGGGCAGGCCCAGGTGGTGACCGATGCCGGCGCGTGACAGCTCGTGCGCTGCCTGCTGCATGCCGGGCAGCAGGGAATCCCAGGCAGTGACGAGGTGGAAACTCAGGTGCGCCGCCCACATGCCGAGGCCCAGCGGCAGCAGCGCCAGCACCCACCGCGGCAGCGTGTGCGACAAGGTTTCGCCGGGCTCGCGGACACTGCCCCGGCGCATCAGCGATACAGCCAGCGTCAGCAGGCCCAGCAGCGCTGCTGGGAAGGCCGCCGCCAGCAGCAGACCGGCACCCGTGCCGGCAGCCAGGGGTAGCCTGGCGCCAAGCCGATCGACGAGCCCAGCCACGGGCGCGACCATCACGGCTGCACTGGCAAACGCGGCCATGGTGATGGTTGCGGCGAGTGCCGCGATGTCCATGCGCTGGCTGTAGCGACCGACCGCCGAACGCTGCGGATCATGCCACGAAAGCTGCACCAGGTCCTGCGCAGGCGCTTGCATAAAGAGCCCGACATTGTCGTGCGGGCAGGCTTTGACGCAGTCCATGCAAAGCGTGCAATCCATGTTGCCCTGCTTGCCGGGCAGGAACAGGTGAAGTTCGCAGCCGCGCTGCGGGGGCTGTGTCTGTGTCCCGGGGGCCGACGGATGCGCTCCCGCTGTTCGCCGCTCTGCGCCGCCATGACCGGCGACGCAATCACGCGTCGAGCAGGAGCCGCAGGTCCCTAGCGAGCGAGGCGCTACCTCGATCGGCGACAGGAGAGAGGAAACGAAGTTGAATTGGCCCAGTGGGCACACGTATTTGCAGAAAGACGCGTCGCGAAACACGGCATCGACAGCAAAGGCCGTCGCGAAATAGGCCAGCAGCAGGATCGCCGTACGTGCGGGCGAGTTCCACAACCCCAGCGCCTCATAGGCCCAGAAGAAAAGCACAATCAGCCCGGCGGGCAGCCACTTGTTGCGCAGCCGGCGCGGCCACACCGGCTGCCGCACCCCCATCTTGCGGATGACCCACTTGGCCGCCTCGCGCGGCAGGGTAAATGGGCAGCTCATGCAGAACAGGTTGCCGACCAGCAGCAGCGCCAGGACAAAGATGGCGCGACCGTATGTCCATGGCACGATGCCGGCAAGGTTCATTGAAGCCATCTGGTGACCGAAGAGGCCGTCGACGATAATGGCTGCCGAGACCAGCAGCGAGATGGCCTGCAGACTCTGGCGACCATACCGCGAGCGCAGGAAGCTGCCAAGGGAGGCGCCAGCACCGCCGAGGCGCAGCAGGTCAAGGCCAGGGTGGGTGCCCGGGGAGTTGCCGCGCACGCGCGACACCGGCAAGCCTCGCTGACCAGAAGTACCCGCAGGGGCATCGGCGCGCCGCAGCGCCTGTAGCCGCAACCGTGCCGCCTCCGCACTGGCCCGCCGACGCTCGCCCTTATGCGACAGCAATTGCACAGTAATCAGCATGGCAGCGCCAAGGAAGGACATCGACCCGATGACCCACATCAGGGAACCCGCGGCGACCTGGTCGTCCAGCACAGACATGCCGAAGAAGCGGGGTACTGCACTATAGGCGGGATAAATGACGCGGCCGGAAAAGCTCAGTGTGGCGGAAAGCCCAGTGTTGACCAGGTCCGCGCTGAGCAGGAAAGGCAGTAGCAACCAGCGGCTGGCCGTGTACGTGGCAGGCCATGGAGAAACGATGTGCCACCAGAAAAGCACGCTGGAGAGAAGAAAGCAGGCATGCTCGACCTCGTGCCAGCCTGGGGATCGCAGCGCCAGGCCATAGGCGGCAGGAATGTGCCAGGCGAGGAACATGCCGTTCATCAGCAGCCACGCAAATGCGCGCGAAGCGAACAGCCGCTCCAGCGCGTGCACCGGACGCAGGGTAAAGAAGGGACCAATCCCCTCGCGGACAAAAAAGCGCGGAAGGCCCCGCAGCATAGGGACGATGGGCGCGCCCAGAACAAGCAGCGGAGGCGCGACGGCCATCAGCAGCAGGTGCTGCACCATGTGTGCGGTCAGCAGCACGCCTGACAACGCGTCCAGTGGGGACGCGATCGCAACCCAGACAGAAAGAAGCCCGCCGAGAAAAGCTGCCGCGCGCCAGGTTGGGATCTGGTCAGGGCGTGTAACCCGCAGCGCACGCCAGCCACGCAGATAAAGCACCAGTGTGAGCAGCAGCGCGAAGGTCGCACCCTTTGGGATGGACGCAAGGCCGTACGAGAATCCGAATGCGGCCTGGGCTGCGTCATGCATCTTCTGCTCTTTCCCCCACCGGGCAGCGCGTGCTTTCTATGCGGAAAGCCTGCCTTCTTCCAGCCTATATGGTCGCGACGCACGCTGTGCCGCGATGCCGTCGGCTTCATTTCACACCGGTGCAAGCAGCGATTCAGAGCCGATCGTCAGGACCTGCTTGAAACGGCATTCTCCGCCGGCACGCGTCATCCTCGTCTTCCGGGCAAAAAGCGACGGCAGCGCTTGGGGCGCTGCCGCTGGCACTTGACTCCTGCCGAGCTAGTGCGCCATGGCAGGGGTGTTGTTCAGGCTGATGGTAGTTTCCGCCGGCTTTCCCGCCGGCTTCGCGGTCCGGCTGGTCGTCGGATTCGGACGCTCCTGCTGTGGAGCAGGCTGGCCAGGCTGAGCGTCGCTCACTGATGTGCCACCCTTTTCCCCAGTCAGGGGAGCACCGGTGTTGTCAGTGTCGCTCAACGGCGGTCCGTTCGGAGTCGCAGCATTGCGTGCTGGCGGCTGGCCCTTGGGGTGCATGGTTTCGAGGAAGGCGACCACCGCGGTGGTCTGCGCAGGCGACAGGTTCTTGCCGTAGGCTGGCATGTTGCCCCCACCCTGGAGTACCTGGCGGATCAGCTGGTCGTAGGTCAGCCGGGTTGCCACGGCATCAAGCGCCGGGCCACGCTGGCCGCCGGTACCGCCCACCATGTGGCAGTTCCGGCACTGCTTGCCCTGGAACACGACGGCTCCCTGGCGTTCCAGCGGCAGCTCTGCATGCACCTTGTCGACCGGCAGAGCATACCCGCTCCACGCGATCATCTTCGGGCTCCAGGGCTCATACGTACCCAGGTGGTTGAGGATTGCAATACTGATGGCCATGGTGATCAGCGTCAGCACCGCCACGGGACGCCGGCTCCAGTGCTTCTCCCCTTCGCCAGCAATGAATGGCAGGGCGACCAGGATGGCGATACCGACCGGTGGAGCGATCAGCAGGAAGGGTGTCTCGAGCGAATTCGGCAGGTACGACAGGATCGAGTAGATCCAGAGGAAGAAGTAGTCCGGCTTCGGAACTGTCTGGATAATGGTGGGATCCGGCTGACCGCCAGGGCCAAAGGGTCCAAAGATGACGGCACAGAGCGCGACCGCGCCGTAAATGGCAGCCGAGAAGAAAAGATCCTTCCACACGGCGCCTGGTACGAACGCGATGCCATCCTTGTGGGCCAGCTCGTTGTACTCGTGCACATAGGTGGAGCGGCGCACGATACGGCCAGGCATAGGCCACTCGTTAATACCGAGCTTGAGTACAAGCCAGACATGCAGGCCGGAGAAGGCGAGCATCAGGCTGGGAATGACAAATACATGCAAAGCGAAGAACCGGGTCAGCGTGGCGCCGCCAATGATCGGACCACCCAGCAGCGCATGCACTGCATACGGACCAATCACAGGGACCCGCGAAGCGATGGAGGCGCCGATGCCGAGGCCCCAGTAGGCATCCTGGTCATAGCGGAGAACCTGGCCGGTGAAGCCCATGCCGAGGGTCATGAACAGCAGTCCGACGCCCAGCAGCCAGGTCAGCTCCCGCGGGAACTTGTAGGCGCCGAAGAGGAATACCTGCGCCATGTGTACGACCACGACCGCGATCATGAAGTCGGAGCCCCAGCCGTGCATGGCACGGAGGAACCAGCCGAGTACCAGGTTCTTGTCGAGGTAGTTCAGGCTCTGCCAGGCCTCGCTCGCGGAGGGCGTGTAGACCAGCGCAAGCATGATGCCGGTGAGGATTTGCAGCACAAGCAATGCAGTCGCAGCCGAGCCGAAAACATACCACCAGCTCGCGGTGGACTTTGGTACCGGATGAAGAGCCGACTCCTTGACGAAGCCTTCCAGCTGCACGCGCCGCTCAATCCAGCTGTACGCGTCGAGCCCGATCTTTTTGGGATTGATATTTAACCGAGGCATGACTTCCCCTTGTTGCCCTGCTCAATGGTGGTCAGCCCGCCGTTCGCCGGCTTGCGGAGGCTGGCCGATGTCGAGAGTGTGGGCAGTTGTCCGGCATTGATCTGCAGCTCGCCGTTCACAATCTTCCACTGGTACTCAAACATGCCACGCTCCGGCGGGCCAGCTGCGCGGGAACCATCCTGGTAGTACACGCCGCCGTGGCAGGGACACATAAACAGCCCGGACTGCGGGAACCACCGTACTGGACACCCAAGGTGCGCGCAGTTGATAGCGAACACCTGAAACGTCTGGTCAGACAAGCGCCGTACCCAGCAGGCCGTATTGTCGGTCGCCCCATCATCCGGAGAACGGAAGGGCTCGACGAAAGTCGCCAAGCGCGTCTGGCCATTGGGATACCGCTCCAGGTTGCCGAGCGTCACCCAGGACTTGTAGTAGCCCTTCTTGCGAACAGCAGGCCCAATGATGTAACCGAGCACCGGGGCAGCAATCGCGAGACCGACCAGCGCATTGAGCCCGATACCGATGTTCATCAGCAGGTTGCGCCGGGAGAGTGGATGCACGGGGACATCAGCATCTTCAATCTTGTGGTCTTCGGTTTTTATGTTGTCTATCTTGATCTGGTGATCTTCTGTTGTGCTCATTACTGACCAGTCCTCCTTTGCAGTTCTGTCCCGTTGATGGCCGGGTGCGGGTTCCCTGGTTCGCTGACGCGGTGACTGCTCAGCCAGGCAACAACATCCGTAATCTCTGCGTCGCTTAGCGGGTGACCTGGTATGTCGCCCCGGTAATCCGGCTGTCCCAGATCAGGCCGGCCAGCGATTGTGATCGTCCGGATTCCCTGGTCGCTGATCAGCGACAGGTAGGTCGGGTCGGTGATCGATCCGGACGCCCCGGGGTGCAGCACCACACCATCCGCGCCTGCCGCCCCATGGCACCGCGCACAGGCCTGCGCGTATACCTGTGCCCCGTGGACACTGTCGCCAGGGTGCGTCGCCGCGTAAGGAGGCAGTGTCATACCTACGAGCATAGCGGGCCGCGCCCAGCGCTGGCGCATGCCGGTCACAATGGCATTGATCTGGTCATCGGTCAGCAGGCCGCCTGCATGCTCGGCGAAGGCCGGGTTGCCACCACCGGGGCCGCCATTCGCGGTCCACTTGGTCACGATCTCGTCGGTAACCAGCCCGAAGTAGAGCGGGTTATCGAACGCCAGGGCAGGGCCGTTGCGGCCATCCACACCGTGACAGGCAGAGCAGTTCTCGCTGTAAAGAACTTTGAAGTCTTTAACCTGGTCCGGTCTCGGCTCCACTTCCTGCAGCCGGGCAGGGCCATTCAGCAGGAGCTGGCAGCCCGTAGCGCCAAGCGTGAGCAC
>CAXTEW010000028.1:0-16317 GCA_964243175.1 uncultured Acidobacteriaceae bacterium | reverse complement strand
GTCTCAGGGACGAGACGTGGGGCACCCGGCTTGTCTTCGATCGCAGCAGCGAGACCGGCAGCTGTATGGAGTCGTTCGATTGCCCATGCGGCGGCCTCGCGCACTGCTTCGTCTGGATCGGCGAGAGCCCAGGATTCCAGCCGGGGTAACAGCGAAGTGTCGCCGCTGTTGCCCATTGCGATCGCCAGGTTGCGGCGGAAGCCGGAGAAGCGCGTCCGTTTGACCGGCGAGCCAAAGAAGAGCGCCTCCCATTCTGCCTCGGTCAGTCTCGCGAGCACGTGCAGGGAGGGGTTGACCAGTAGGTCGCGCGGCAGGAGTTCCGGGTCAGGGGGTGCAGCGGGTTCCACGCGGCGTGCCCGCGCATTCCACGGGCACACATCCTGGCAGATATCGCAGCCAAAGATCTGGCGGCCCATGCCTTCGCGAAGTGCCGGATCGATCGTGCCCCGCTTTTCAATCGTCAGGTACGAGATACAGCGGCTGGCATCCATCTGGCGCGGCGCGATCAGCGCGTCCGTCGGGCAGGCATCGAGGCAGCGGGTGCACGAGCCGCAGCGATCCGCGGGTAGGGTGGCCCGCTGGTCTTCATCCACCGGAAGGCTGGTGAGAATGACGCCGAGGAAGAAGAACGAGCCGAGATCCTCGTTGAGCGTGCAGGTGTTTTTGCCTGTCCAGCCGACCCCGGCCATGGCGCTGAAGGCCCGCTCGACCAGCGGACCGGTATCGACGTAGGCCCAGGACTGGAAGTCGCCAAGGGGGAGTTTCAGCGCGGTTTCCATGGCTTTGAGGCGGCGCAGCAGGACCTTGTGGTAGTCCGACGGAGCCATGGCGCCATTTGCGGCCTGTCGGCCGGACCAGGCGTACCGGCCGATCCAGCCTGTCGCGGGGGGCGCAGCGTCAGTTGAAAGTGGATAGGCTGCGCCGCCGCCATAGGGGGCGGCGCACACGATAATGGAGCGGGCCCAGGGTACAGCCGCCTCCACCGAGCTGCGTACCAGGCGCCCGAGGGCGTCCCTGCGCTTGAGGTATTCCATTTCCCCGGCGTGGCCGCGGGCGATCCAGCTCTCGTAGTACGCTGCCTGCTGCTCGCCTTCCGCCGAGCTGAGCCGGGGCAGCGGGGCGATGCCGGCAAGAGCAAAGCCGTTTTCCCGCGCGAGCGTTTGTACTGTGTGCTGGAGTGGAATCGTCATAGAAGCAGCGGCATGGGCAGGGGTTTATGCGCCTCCTTTATCGTACCGGCAGCAGAGGCCGCTGCTCTGCGCGTATGTGCTACTCGGTCTCGGCCGCCATGGGCTGGTTGCTGACGGGCATGGCTGCCAGCTTCTGCAGCTTAGTCGCAATGCGGGCCTCGGTCGCTGCCTTGAAGTGGCGCGACGAAAGCGCCGGATCAGTGAAGTACTGCTGCACCTCGCCCTTGAGCCCTGGCGGGACCGTGTGCTGTGTATCCGCGGTTACCCGCTGCAGCAGTTTGGCGTAGGTCTGGTCGGCGAGGGAATAGCTGCCCGGCCGCGTGGGTGCGCCGGTATCGAGATCACGGTTGGGCAGCGTCTGGTGGGCGGAGCCGAAACGCGTGAGTGCTGCCCGCAGTGCGTCTGCCGACAGGTCGACGCTGCGTATGTACTCCTGCTCGGTCGCAACAGTCGGGCCTTTGATCGAAAGCAATGCCAGCGGCCCGACCTTGGGCAGGATGTAGAGAACGCCCGCGAGTGTATACGTGCCGATACCTGGCTGGCGGCGGAACTGGTCCCAGTGATTGTCGGCGGCTACTTGGTCGATCTCCTGTGTCAGCGTTGACAGGTCGGCACTGGGCGTGTCGGCAGGCATGGTGCCGCGATGCAGCAAGGTGACGGCATAGGCGATGCGAGGCAGAAAGTTGTGCACCGCGAAGCGATAGCCGCGCACATTGATAATGCGCAGCCGGCCGGCAGAAAAATCCTCGCTCAGGCCGTAGGTCTGGTAGAAAGCGGCGCTCAGCTGCCGGACCGGGACCTTGAGCCCAACCTCGCGCAGGTAATGAATAGGCGCGAAGCGATGGTGGACGATTTCGTTGATGTCGAAAGCGAACTCTGTTTGTACATGCGCATGCGGGGATTCGGCATAGCTGACGCTATCGCCGTAGCGCGCGGCGAGCTTTGGAAACTCGACCGGCACAGCGATGTTGGTGGCCTGCGAGTGCCCGATAGTATCGCCCATGTAGTGGGAAAGCGCGCCGATGGCGAAAGCAAACTCGTCGGCGTTCTGTGCGTTGCGAAACAGGTTGACGACAAAGTCGCCGGAGCGCACGTAGTGGGTCAGGTCAGAAAAGAAGCGGTCGCCGAAGGGGTAGTAGCCGATGTCCTGGATGACGCAGCCGCCATAAGCGTAGGCGCGGGCCTGCTCGAGCGCCTGCGGCGTGATGCCAGGGTAGCGGGCGCGCAGCAGGGGTGCGATCGACTGCTGCCAGGTGAGGTCGATCAATTGCTCGTGGGTCAGGACAGAATAGGCACGGGCCTGCGGGGGAAAGGCTGCGACCAGGCAGAGCACCAGCGAGCTGGCAGCCACGTGTAAGCGAAGTCGAGGAAACAACACCGCCCCAGTATGGCAGGCGATCCGCTAACCCGGCGACCAGAACGCCAGACGCTTTGTTACCAGCGCGTCCATGTGCATGCGATTCGTGTCCGAAGGATGGCGCCTCGCACTGTACTTCGTCGACACGGCCGGCACAGCATGACGCAAACAGCAAGGCCCCTCTTTCTGTAGAGAAGGGCTTTGCTGTTCAGCCGAGCCTTGGAGTGCATGCGCCTCCGCTGATTACACGTTGAACTTGAAAAACAGGATGTCCCCATCCTTGACGATGTATTCCTTGCCTTCGGAACGGAGCAGGCCCTTTTCCTTGACGGCCTGTTCGCTGCCAAGCGTGAACAGGTCTTCGCAGAAATAGCAGTCCGCCTTGATAAAACCCTTTTCGAAGTCAGAGTGGATCACGCCTGCCGCGCCGGGCGCCTTGGTGCCGCGGCGGATCGTCCAGGCGCGGACTTCCTGAACGCCGGCGGTGAAATAGGTGATGAGGTCGAGCAGTCGATAAGCCGAATGGATCAGCCGATCGAGTCCTGGTTCGGCAAGGCCCATGTCGGCCAGAAATTCTGTACGCTCATCTGGCTCCAGCTGCGCTATTTCGCTCTCGAGCGCCCCACAGATCCGGACTACCTGGCTGCCTTCCTCCTGCGCCCGCTGCTCGACTGCCGCCGTGTAGGCATTGCCCGTGGTCAGGCCGGCCTCGTCAACATTGGCTACGTACAGCTGGGGCTTGGCGGTGATGAGAAACAGCTCGCGGGAGAGCAGCTTTTCGTCGTCCGTGAGGTCAGCGGAGCGTGCTGGCTTGCCCGCGTTCAGTACCGCGAGCAGCTTGCCCAGCATGGCGAACTCTGCCTTGACCTTGCTGTCGCTTGAAGACTTGGCCGCGCGCTCGCTCTTCGCGTGGCGCTTTTCGACCGTGTCGAGATCTGCCAGCAGCAGCTCTGTGTTGATGATGTCGATGTCGTGCAGCGGATTGACTCCACCTGCAACATGGATCACCTCAGGGTCGTCAAAGCAGCGCACCACGTGCGCAATCGCGTCCGTGGCTCGGATGTGGCCGAGAAACTGGTTGCCGAGGCCTTCGCCCTTGGACGCGCCTTCAACCAGGCCGGCGATATCGATGAACTCCATGGTGGTCGGCACGAGGCTTTTCGGCTTGATCAGCGCGGCGATCCTGCTCAGCCTGGCGTCGGGAACGGTGACGACGCCCGTGTTTGGGTCGATAGTGCAGAAGGGGTAGTTTGCAGCCTGGGCTTTCGCCGAGGTAAGTGCATTGAAGATGGTGCTTTTGCCAACATTCGGCAGACCGACGATTCCACAGTTCAGGGGCATTCTTGTCTGATTCCTTGTCCCTCTATTGAAGCATGCTGCGGAGGTGGGTTGGTGGGGAACGCCCACATCTCAGGAGCGAGACGTGGGGCACCCTGGATGTCGCGGCGCTGCCTGCACTGGCGCAAAGACAAAGGAAAGCGCGGTGGCATAGAATCCGCTCGGGGCGGGTTCCGAGAGGCGCGCGTTTGCTGCCGATGCTACAGCCCAGGCCCTTCTGAAGGAGCAATCGCATGGCAACCATCGCAGCAATCCGGCCCGGAACCTACGGCTTCCCGGTCACTCTCCGCGAACAGTACGACAACTACATCGGTGGTGCCTGGGTTGCGCCCTCGTCCGGGCAATACTTCGAAAATGTCACCCCCGTGACTGGGGAAAGGCTTTGCGATATAGCCCGTTCAAGCGCGGCAGATGTGAACCTGGCGCTGGATGCCGCGCATGCGGCCAGCCGTGCGTGGGGCAGGACCTCGGTGACTGAGCGCAGCCGCATGCTGGAGCGGATTGCACAGAGAATGGAGGACAACCTCGAGCTGCTCGCGACGGTCGAGACGTGGGATAACGGAAAGGCAATCCGTGAAACCCTGGCCGCGGATCTGCCGCTGGCGATCGATCACTTTCGCTATTTCGCCGGTGTGATCCGGGCCCAGGAAGGCGGAATCTCGACCATTGATGAGACGACGGTTGCCTACCATTATCACGAGCCGCTGGGGGTGATAGGGCTCATCATTCCATGGAACTTTCCGTTGCTGATGGCGGCCTGGAAGCTGGCGCCGGCGCTGGCTGCTGGCAACGCGGTGGTGTTGAAGCCAGCGGAGCAGACGCCGCTTTCCATCCTCATCTTTGCCGAACTGATTGACGGCATCCTGCCACCGGGTGTGCTGAATATCGTGAATGGATTTGGACTGGAAGCAGGCAAGCCGCTCGCCTCGAGCCCGCGTATCCAAAAGATTGCGTTTACCGGCGAAACCACGACCGGCCGCCTGATTATGCAGTATGCCTCGCAGAACATTATCCCGGTGACGCTGGAGCTTGGCGGTAAGTCGCCGAATATCTTCTTCTCCGACGTGGCCAGCGCTGACGATGCTTTTTTCGATAAGTCGCTCGAAGGCTTTGCCATGTTTGCGCTGAACCAGGGCGAGGTATGTACCTGCCCCTCGCGCGCGCTCATCCAGGACACGCTGTATGACCAGTTTATGGAGCGAGCGATCAAGCGGGTCAAGGCGATCCGGCAAGCCAATCCGCTCGACAAGGCGACGATGATGGGCGCCCAGGCCTCTGGTGAGCAGCTCGAGAAGATCCTTTCCTACTTCGACATAGGTCGGCAGGAAGGCGCGGAAGTACTGACCGGGGGCAGGCGTGCCGAGTTGGACGGGGACCTGGCAGGCGGCTTTTACGTGGAGCCGACGATCTTCAAGGGCAATAACAGGATGCGTATTTTCCAGGAGGAGATTTTCGGGCCAGTTGTCTCGGTGACGACCTTCCATGACGAGGACGAAGCGCTTGCGCTCGCCAATGACACACTGTACGGGCTGGGCGCTGGCCTGTGGACGCGCGACATCAACCGCGCTTACCGGATGGGACGCGGCATCCAGGCGGGTCGCGTATGGACCAACTGCTACCACCTGTATCCGGCCCACGCTGCATTCGGGGGTTACAAGCAGTCGGGCATCGGGCGGGAGAACCACAAGATGATGCTGGAACACTACCAGCAGACAAAGAACCAGCTGATCAGCTACAGCCCGGACGCGATGGGATTTTTTTGATGACCGGGGCGGGGCAGCCGAACAGCTGCCCGGAGCAGGTGCTCTGCACCGAGGCCGCTGCGGCGCTGCTTGAGAAGTTGATCGCGCTCCATGGGGAGCTGATGTTTCACCAGTCCGGCGGCTGCTGCGACGGCAGCTCGCCGATGTGCTATCCGCGCGGCGAGTTCCTGGTGGGCGACGAGGATGTACTGCTCGGCACCCTCGGGGAAACCCCGTTCTACATCAGCCGTAGCCAGTTCGCTTACTGGAAGCACACCCAGCTGATCGTGGACGTGGTGCCCGGCCGGGGCGGTATGTTCTCGCTCGAGGGGCCGCTCGGTGTTCGTTTCCACACCCGCTCACGCGTGTTTACCGACGGGGAGATAGCCTCTCTGCGAAGGGAGAGCCGGGTCTGATGCAAGCCCAGGCTGCCTGCGGCGAACGCGCGACCCGCCCGCTTTCGAGCACGCGATGGTCGTGGAATCCGGGTATCTTCCCCCGGGCACGCAGGCAGTCTATGCTCGACTTACGAGTGCGCCAGTGTCGACCCAGTCAAGACTTGGAAGAAACGCCACCAGCAGGTTGAGCAGGCTACACGCGGCGCAGAAGTCGCGCTGTTTTTACTGCCAGCAGGTCATCACGCTCCGCCTGCCGGGGGAGCCGGCAACAAGTATGGGCGCTACGATCGACCACTTCTTTCCCAAGTCCGAGGCCGGGATCGATGGCTGGGGTAACTGGGTACTTGCCTGCCGGACATGTAACAACAGGAAAGCCAGCCGGCTACCTAGCCGGGAGGAAATCGCGGCCTGGAACCGACTGGCTGCGGACTGGCCATACGCGAGACCGATCGATCTAGCCCTGGTTCAAAGGAAACGCTGCGTGGTGTGTGCCTGCTGGATCAGCCCGATGCGGCTTGGGGACTCCCTCCGGTCCGGTGCTGAAACCAGCACCTGCCGGCCGCGGTGCGGACGAGCCGGGAGGCGCAGGCAAGCAGCGAGGGAAAAGCTTCAGGACCTTCCCTTGTCTGCCGGCGCGGATGAGGCACCGGCGGACAGTTCTATGCTGGCCAGGCTGGCGGCGCGCTTCGTCCACGCGCTGCGCAGTGCATGGCGCTGACCAGCAGGCGCCGGGAGTGTCAGGTCGGCGGCTAGCGCGGGAAACACCCTCCTGTTGCACGACTGGCCGGAGCTGCGGGAGTATGGCCAGGCCAGCAGCGTTCGTAGGCAGCAAGCCTGGCTCGGAGTAGGCTTCTCCGACTACCTGTTGCGAGACGAGCCGGCGATAGCCGGAGAGGGTAGGATCGGGAAAGCGGCTGCCGCGGGCGAGCTACGCCCCGGCTCCGGCGGGTGAGCCGTATCCTGGCAGGCCGGACGCAGAATCCAAAGGACATGCATCCAAGCGATTGGCGTTCCCCAACGCCTCGAGAGAGTAGGACCAAGTGGCTATCAAAAAGACAGATGAAGTGACGCCCGAACAGGCGAAAGAGCTATTTCGCGCGGCCTTGCAGCGGCTGTATGCCGCCTACCACCGGGACGAGGAGGCTGCCACCGCCAATGGACAGCGAGCCTCTGACCAGGAGCTGCGCCGGACCCTGGGCATGCGCAAGAGCAAGGAGCAGGCAAAGCAGCTGCACGTCGTCTTCGAGGCTGTAGACCTGGTCCCCGAGCAGCACCATGTATCGCCAGCGGCCCCTGCGAACAAGTCGGAAAAGGACACCGGACGGATGCAGGACGCTGATGTGCTTGCGAGCGATCTGGGCATCATCGCCGACGAGCAGCGAACCAGCCAGGAGTACATTGCCGCGCTGAGCACGCTGCACTCCTATGCCAAGGTCATGCGCGATAACACCGTCGCGCGCCACCTGCACCGCATGATGAACGACACCAAGCAGCTGGAGGAGACCATCACCAAGCTGGCCTCGCGCCTGGTGAAGCAGTCTGCCGCACAGCAGGCAGCCTCTGCCATGGAAGCGCAGGGCGCCACTTCGTAGCGCCGCGCCCTGCCTCTGTAGCTTAGGAGCGGTACTCTGCCAGCGGGCGATGCAGCGGCGCATAGCCGTTCCGCCACGGCGACGATTGCGGTAGAGAGTGATGGACACACGGGGACCAGCCATGGGTCGCCAGTTCCCGCTTCGGCATTTTCAGCGGCCCGCGCCGAAGCCTTTCGCTGGCACCCACCGCATACCGACTGGTCCAGGGTTGGTTCCGTACAAGCTCCAGTGTAAGAGCAGAAAGTCGCTGGGCGCCCTGAGTCATGGTGGCTGACGCCTCCAAGGTTGACTTACGTCCTTTGCTTTTCCTGCACGTTCCTAAGTAGGGGAGTAATCCGCCACAGTACTGTTGTCAGTGCGCAAAAGATGTAGAAAGGGCGATGCCGGGAGATAGCCCGACAAACCTTGCGAACGAAGGACCCGCTGCATCCCGTTTCGAATGAGTCACTTGTGCCTACGTGGAATCGTTCTATTCGGAGCGGTGCGTCGTCGCGACCCTGCCGAGTTACATTGGTCATTAATTAGCCGGGTTCCCGGGCGGCCGATCTGTTTACACTCGCACTTATGAACTGCTGCCTTACACTGCTGTCCCGTCAGCGCCGCCTAGAAGGTGGATGGACGTTGACTGATTTCGTCACAGAGAGCGCCCGGCTGCTGGCTGTAACCAGTCTAGTGGCTGGGCTGTCGTGCGCTTCCTGCCCCGCTGGCGCTGCCGTGCCCGTGTCACAGCACTACACGGTGGTGGACCGTGGTCCGGTGCTGGTGCGGACCCTGGTGAACACACCGGGGCTGAACTCCCTTGGAGATCTTGCTATCTGGCATACGACTGCGTCCAGCGGAATGGTCGGCATTCTCTATCATGGGACACAGTCGACGATCATCGAAGATACAGCGAGTCACTCGCTTGTGTATCCGGCTGACGTCAACGACGCCCTGACAGTTACCGGCTCGCTGCAAAGTCCACAGGACCTTCGTTTCACCCACGCTTTCCGGTGGTCTCAGGATCATCTCGAGATACTGGAGGCGCTCGGTGGCAGTTACGCGTCAGCAACCGCGATTAATCAGTCTGGAGTCGCTGTTGGAAGCGCACTCGCCGCTGACTCGAAGCGTCACGCGGTTCTCTGGAAAACAAGCAAGCCCGTGGACCTGGGCTTGTTTCCGCGCGGGGACTATAGCAGCGCGCGGGATATCAACGACCAGGGCGACGTCGTTGGTGATGCAAACTTGGCTCCAGCGGCGAAGCCGAAGGCTTTTCTGTGGCACGACGGACACATGCGACAGCTGCTGGATCTGCCCGGCGGCAGTTTCTGTAGTGCGCAGGCAATCAATGACAAGGATGTAGTGACGGGTTCCTGCGATCTCGCAACGGGTACCACCCGCGCCGTGATCTGGAGCGCGGATCATATCCGGCAGTTGGGCACGCTCGGGGACGACGATGATTCCCCAAGCACCGCGCTCGATATCAACAGCCACGCGCAGGTGGTTGGCACCTCCGAAGTGTCTGACAGCAAGTTGCGTGCCTTCCTGTGGCAGGACGGAAAGATGCTTGATCTGAACCGGGCCATCCATCCTGGTACGGGATGGTTACTGATGGTGGCTTCACGTATTAACGACCGGGGTGAAATCGCGGGTCGTGGTTATTACCACGGTGCTATCCATGCGTTTCTACTCCGCCCTGATACGAATGATCGATCAGGCGAGTGAGTGACAAGGCATTAATTACTCACCAGCCGCGTCACTATGTAACAGCCGTCCTTACATTCAGAGAATAACCCTGTAGAAGCTTCACACTTGGTACGTTAAGTGCGTAGTTGCAGCGTCGAGTACAACACCTACAAGGATCCACCGCAGTAACTCTTCTGTACAACCGTTGTGACAAAAGAGCCCTCGCCAGAAATATTCGTCTCTGGCTAAAGGCATAACTCATGTTTGAATGCAGTTCACATCACCATATTTCTGGGAGCCGCCTGTGCATTCCATGTCTCTGGATCTTTTTGTTCGTGCCCTTCTCCGGGCTGTTAGTCAACGACGATCTACTTCCTACCATCGCCTGACAAGGCCAGCTGTGGCTGGTCTCCTCCTTTGCGCAGGGCAGGTGGCGATAAACCCTGACGCCCTGCAGGCGCAGGTCAACGTACTCTCGCGAAGCTACGACAACAATCGCTCGGGCGCCAACCTCAACGAAACCATCCTGACACCGGCGAATGTCAATGCGAATAGCTTCGGCAAGTTATATACCCTGCCAACAGATGGCCAGGTATATGCCCAGCCGCTCTATGTGTCGAACCTGCAGGTCAATGGTGCGGTGCACAATGTGGTCTTCGTCGCCACCATGATGAATACCATCTATGCGCTCGACGCGGACACGTACACGTTGCTGTGGCAGCAAAACTATGGGACGCCGATCAACCCGTCTGAGGTTGAGTCTGATCAAAATATCTCGTGGAATACCGGGCTTGGCATTCTGGGCACCCCAGTCATTGATCCCGCGACGAACTACATGTATTTTGTCAGCGGCAACGAACAGCAGGTGAACGGCGCGCCAGTCTACCAGTTTCACCTCAATGCCATCGATATCGCCAGCGGCGAGCCGGTTCATGGTAGTCCTATGAACATCACAGGGAGCTACTCGACAGCAGATCTCGTCACACCGCTGGTCTTTAACCCGAAGCGCCAGAACCAGCGTCCCGGCCTGGCTCTCGCGAATGGCAATGTGTACATTGCCTTCGCCTCGCATGAGGACACGCAGCCGTATCACGGCTGGGTGATGGCGTACAGCACATCGACGCTGCAGCAAACAGCCGTGTACTCAGATACAACGATCGGTGTCGAAGGCGGGATCTGGACAGCAGGCGGAGCACCCAGCGTCGACAGCGCCGGCAACTTATACATCTCCACCGGAAACGGCAGTTTCGGCGTCACCCCGAACAATCTCGTGCAAACCGGCAACAGCTTCATCAAGCTGTCTCCCACGCTGCAACTGCTTGACTATTTTACTCCGACGAACAGCGCGGTATTGAACGGGGGCGACCAGGATCTTGGCGCCAGCGGACTGCTCCTCATTCCCAACACAACCTACATGCTGGGTGGCGGCAAGCAGGGCGTGCTTTACCTGGTGGATCAGAGCGGGATGGGTGAATTCAATGCATCCACGGACCAGGTCAAGCAGGAGTTCCAGGCCGTGTATGGCCAGGGGACCAGTCACATCCATGGTGCGCCGGTTTATTTCAACAGCGATGTGAATGGACCGACGACCTATGTCTGGGGCGAGAATGACGTCCTTCGCGGCTATCTGTTCAATCCTAGTCTTGGTCTGATGAGCACAACGCCTTTCGCAACAAGCACGATGACTGCTCCAGTGACGAATAACTACGGAGCCATGCCGGGCGGCTTCCTGAGCATCTCCGCAAACGGGAACGGGAACGGTATCGTTTGGGCGTCGACGCCCTACAATGCCGATGCGGTGCATGCTCCGGCCCCTGGTGTGCTCTACGCGTTCAGCGCAGACACGATGCAGCTGCTGTGGTCGGATAAGACCAACGACGCGCGCGATGAGGTGGGTCGTTTTTCGAAGTACTGCCCTCCCATGGTGGCGAATGGCAAGATGTTTATCCCGAATTTTGGTCCCTTGGGGACAACCGATGGCTCTGGCAGCCTTGAGATCTACGGGCTATTGCCGACGGCGCCCACGCCTCCTGCCCCTCCTGCCCCTCCTGCCCCCCCTGCCCCCCCGGTGCTGCCAACGTTGACAGTCACCCCGAACAACACGACGGCCACGACCGGCTCCCTACTCCCAACGCTGACCGGAACAGTCACCGGACTGAATGCCGGGGATACGCTTGGATCCACCATCATTGTGTCTTACAGCACGAGCGCTACCACCACTTCGGCCGCAGGCACCTATCCAATTACGGCGACGGTGACGGGCAGCTCCGCAGCCAACTATAAGGTGGCCGTCAACACGGGCACGCTTACGCTTGTGGCTCCGGTAAGTACGCCCACTCCGCCTGCCAATTCTCCCGGCAGCGTTAATCTAAGTGGCGGTTTCGCGGGCAGCACTCTCCAGCTTAATGGCTCTGCAAAGATCAACGGAACCCGGTTACGGCTAACGGATGGCAACCCGAACGAAGCAGCTTCGGTGTTCTACCCCACACCGCTGAACGTTCAACGCTTCACCAATGATTTCACTTTCCAGGGAAGCAATGCTGCTGCGGATGGGTTGACAATGCTGATCCAGGCAGGCAGCCCTTCGGCGCTCGGTGCTTTGGGTGGTGAGCTTGGCTATGCCGGCAACGGCGCGATGTCTAAGTCCGTCGCCGTCAAATTCGATCTGTATAACAACTCTGGCGAGGGGAATGACTCGACTGGAATCTATACCGACGGCGCCGCGCCCACGACACCTTCAATCAACCTCGCAGGTACGGGTATTAACCTTGCGAGCGGAGACGCCTTCTTCGTTCACGCCTCGTATGACGGCGCTGTGCTGAACGTCACGATCACCGACACAACGACACTGCAGGCCAGCACGCAGTCCTACGCGATCGACATACCCGGCACACTCGGGAGCACCACTGGGTACGTGGGCTTCTCCGCCGGGACCGGATCACTTACCGCCACCCAGGACGTTATGAGCTGGGTGTATGCGACGCAGCCGAACTTCCAGGGGGGCTTCTCATCGCCCAGCCAGTTGACCCTGAACGGAGGCGCAAGCCTGGCCGGAAATGACCTGCAGATACTCGACGGGAACGGGTGGGAAGCGCGCAGTGCCTTCTTCACGACGCCAGTCAGCGTACTGCAGTTTCAATCCGCCTTCACCTTCCAGTTCAACAATCCGTCGGCCGATGGCATAGCGTTCGTCATCCAGGGCGTGGCTGCAACGGCCGTAGGCGGCTCCGGAGGTTCGCTGGGCGTAGGACCAGCCCAGGGATCAAACCTGGGCGGGATCGCGCAGAGTGTCGCTGTCAAGTTCGACCTCTATAACAATGCGGGCGAGGGTACTGACTCGACCGGGCTGTTCTTGAATGGAGTGTTGCCGTCGACGCCGTCCATTGACCTGTCCAACACGGGAATCAACCTGCAGAGCGGCGACCCCATCGCGGCAGCGCTTAGCTACGATGGCACTACCTTGACGGTTGCACTGACCGACACTGTGACAAATGCCACAGCGACGCAGAAGTACACGGTCAATATTCCGGCAGTTGTCGGAGGCTCCACCGCTTACGTAGGCTTCACGGGAGGTACCGGCGCACTGACAACGACGGCCGATATCTTGAACTGGAGCTACCTGGCTGGTGCGGCCACGAGCGCCAAGCCGAAACTGGTCTACGCTACACCGACGCTGCAGGCAGTTAGTTCCGGCCCCACCTTCCGCACCTTTGCCTGGACGGGATTCCCGGATGGACAAGGTACGATCCTGGACGCAACGGCTACCGGCAACAACGTGGCGCTGACCGTTCGGGTGCCTCAGGCTGGAACGTACGATGTGCAGGTAACTTCCAAGCAGTTCGGAACGCGAGGCATCTTCCAGCTCAGCGTGGATGGAAACCAGACGGGTGCACCACAGGACGAGTTCAATGCTTCGGCAATCAATGGAGCACTCAGCACGTTTGATCTAGGCAATGTCACCCTAGGAGCCGGGAACCACACCTTCACCTTCACCGTGGCGGGAAAGGATGCAGGGTCAAGTGGTTCGACGATCAGCTTTGGTCAGCTGACACTGGCAGCACAGTAAGCGAACAGCAGTAGCCACACCGCAGGGATCGCCGGGTACGAAGATCGCACCAGGATCTTTGTACCCGGTTTTCTCTTGCCTTTGCTGCGGAGCTTGCCGCGTGACCTGCCTTTAGCAGCAGCAACTGCACGGGCAGGGAGCAGCAGTGAAGTAGCCCTTCAACGTGCAGAGCCTGCAGTAGGCACGTGTATCCCGCCGTTTCGAGGCTTCGGCATTCGTTAGCTGCTTGCACTCGCACAAGCCTCGGGAAGCAAGTTCGCAGAGTCTCAAGTGATAAGGCCGGGGATGAAACTGCGGGGCTGCGTGCGGGCGATCTCGTGGAGCAGGCAGGGGCGAGGCGCAGGATCAAGATAGACAAACTCGATGCCAGCTGTTTGATCGGCGCGCGAAATCCAGCGGACGTAGCCCTGCCCGGTCAGGTGGCAATCGTGGTCCTCGAGGTAGCAGTCGAAAGCCACCTTGCCGATGCTCAAGGGCGTTGAAGTATGTGCGCTGAAACCGCCCTTGCCCACGGTCACGCGAGCAGCGGCCCTTGTTTGAACGAGCGATTGACGAGGGCTGACTGCCATTGGTTCAAGCCACAGCGAGGAGCGCTCCGCCAGGGCTTTCTGCATGGTCAGCAGCAACTCCTGGCGATCGGAGGGCTTGGGCAAAAAAGCCTCAACGCCGAGATCGTACATTTCCCTCATATCGATATCCCCGAATCCACTGACGAAGATAATGGCTGGTATGGGGTGCTTCATGTGGGGAAGATTGCGGACCAGTGTGAGGCCGTCCATGATGGGCATGCGTATGTCACTGACAAGAAGGTCAATCGGCAGAGTCTCGAGCAATGCCAGCGCGCTCTTGCCATCGGCAGCCGTGTAGACCGCCTTGCACCCTACGGAGGTGATCCATCGCTCGAAGATCATGCGAAGCAATGGTTCATCGTCGACCAATAAGACAGTTGCATCCGCAAAATTCAAAAAGCCTCCAGTGCGGCAGCGGCGTGAAGTGCTGCGCCTGCAGGGCAGGGCAGCGTAAGGCGGAAACAGGTGTGTTTGGTATTGCGGAGTGTGAGTGTGCCGCCATGGTCCTGCGCAATCGCGCGTGAAAGGCTGAGGCCGATGCCCATGCCGAGGCCGAGCTCCTTGGTGGTGAAGAAAGGTTCCATCAGGTGAGCCTTGAAGTGGTCTTCCACCCCAGGCCCGCTATCGGTGATGTCGATGGTCATTTCCTCGTTGTGCCAGCTTACTTCGATGGCGATCCAGCGCTCGATGGCTTTGGACTGTACTACGGCATCGAAGGCGTTATTGAGCAGGTTGGTCAAGATCTGTCCCACCTGTACTTCGCGGCAAAAAAGCAGAGGGCAGTCGGAACGGATCGTGATCTTCACCTCTACCTGGTGACGCTCAAAGCGGGCTTCCTGCAAGTGCATGCATTCGTCCACGATTTCAGCGATAGAGGCGACGGCCATCGGGTCCTGGCGTCCTTCCCGGGCAAAGCCGCGGAGGCCGCGCAGGATCCTCATGGCGCGATGCGACGTCTTCACGATATTGGCGCAGGCCTTATCCACTTCCGCTGCAGGCATAGCCGATCCGTCCGTTGCCGCGCCTTGCAGATCACTTGCCAGCGCATGGATGATGGCCAGGGGATTGCTAATCTCGTGCGCCAGCCCCCCGGCCATGTGGCTGAGAGCCTCAATCCGCTTCTCCCGCAATAACTGCTCGACCAGCAGCTGATTCTGCATTGTCTTCTCCGCGGTGATGTCGTGGAAGAAGATACTGATGCCTTCGTCGACAGGAAAAGCGCTGACCCTGTGCCAGGCCCTGTACGGTTCGTAGAAGTGCTCAAAATGCACTTCCTGGCGCCCCTCCATTGCTATCCTTAAATTCGTCTCGACGGGCATGGAGAGAAACGCGGGGAAGCACTTCCACAGGCTCGCGCTGATCTTTAAGTCCGGCAGCATCTGTATTGTCGTCAGGTTTCCGTAAAGGATGATCCAGTCATAGCTAACTTCAAGGACGCCGTCCGAGGTGGAATCCATGACGGATTTCAGCTGCTGGTACGTGGCGGCGAGCTCGATCGCTTCCTGCTGCCGCAGCCTTACTACTTCTTCTATCTCTTTGCGCAGCGTTTCGGCCTGCTGACGGCTTTCGACGATGCTGACCTGGTTGCCGCCTTTGTGTTTGGCGACATACATGGCAGAGTCGGCGGCTCGTAACGGATCGAGGATGTCGACGGTCGTTGTTTCCATCACAGGCGCAATGCCGATACTGCTGGAGGTAAACACTGGCTCTCCGTCGACACCCAGAAAACTGGGAAGCGTCTGCAGAATGGTATGGGCTAGAACCTCAGCTTCGGCAAGGCTGGTGTTCTCACAGAAGAGGACGAACTCATCTCCACTCAGCCGCGCGACGAAATATCGGCCATCATCGAGGGAGGCAAGCCGCGCCGCTACCTGTTTCAGCAGCTGGTCGGCGGCAGTGTAGCCATAGCGCTCATTGATCGAGTGAAGCTTGTCCAGGTCAAGAAAAAGAAGACTTGCGGGAGCCTGGTTGGTGCGGCTCTGCCAGTGGCCAAGGTGCTCGACAAGAGCCTGGCGGTTAGGCAGCCCGGTCAGCACATCACAGTAGCGCAGCCGGAAGATTTCCTTCTCGGTAGGCAGCGCCTCGGAGAGGACGCGCTGCAGAACAAGCGCGGCCTCTCTCTCGCTTGCACGCCAGGGCAGCGAACGTCCCGTCTGTATCTCTTTCCACAGCGCGAAGGACTTACGGGGACTTATGCGCGAGGACCCGTCGGAGGATTGCTTGGAGGCATCGATTTTGCCTGCCCAGTTCACGGTCCGGGCGACTTCTCCGCGGAACCACAAAATGCCTTCCCAGGGCTCGGCAAATGGCAGGAGGAATGCACCACTGGCCGTGGAGGCGAAACTGGCAAACTCCGGTGCGATCGCGCCGACATGGTCGGTGAAGAAGAGTCCGTCTGCA
>CAXTEW010000027.1:0-17055 GCA_964243175.1 uncultured Acidobacteriaceae bacterium | reverse complement strand
CTGCCGGAGTGCCTCCACTGGCTGTCGATGCTTCCCTTGGGCCCCGCGCGCTATCTTTTTGATGCAGGGGGGCGGAGATGCATCCGCCGCCTTAGCGGGTCAGGACGCGAGAGCTCCCTCGGGGCCTCGGTATGAGACCTTTTTGGGGTGAAGGGAGACACGATCATCCGCGCCGCGCTCCACGACGAAAGAGGGGGAGCAATCGCCACATAGCCAATAATGCTCCATGTAGCGTGTTCTCAAGCCATCGGGACCTATCCTGGCGCCCAGGGCGTCGAAGGTAAAAATGCGCCCATCGCGCAGGTAGTGCAGAGGCTTGTTGCACTTCGGGTTCGCACACTTATCCACCATGACTTCGTTCTCTCCTTGATCGTAAAATCCCGGCGCAAAGGGCTGCAGATATCAAACTGACAGTGGATCCACGCCTCAGTGGGTGCAGAGCGCACCCGTCGGCGCGTCCAGGTAGCCGCTGTACACACTTCGCGGTAAGCCGCCGATCCCAAGCCTTGTTCGAGAAATAGGTTCTGCTTCGCTGCATATATTTTCCCTCACATCACAGATGGAAGCCATGCTTTGTCAACATGGCAAGTGCCATTAGATCAACGCAAAACGCCTTCTAACGCGTTTGCGGAGGCAACCCGGTAGGGGATGCCTGCCCGGCCACCCGAACCCTGCCACGAGCCACCTGGGGGGCATATCAAGGAGAGGAAGCAAGCAGGTACGAATTTCGCCTGGTGAAACGAGAGAGAGGCGGAGGGGCATTCAGCTTTGACACTGAACATCCGCCTTGCTACTGTTGCACTTGGTGGTCCCGCCATCCATCTGTGTCCCCGTCGTCCAGTGGCCTAGGACACCGCCCTTTCACGGCGGTAACACGGGTTCGAATCCCGTCGGGGACGCCAAGGCAATTTCCCCTGTAGCAACGGTTCCAGGCGCAAGCCTGTGTTGATCTCGCCGAGGGCTGCGGATCTGTGCCGCTTTCTTTCATCGCGTCCATGGGCTAGACTCAGCCATAATCCTGTAACATTCCGAGTTCCCCATGAAAGCAACTCTAGATACAGCAACAGCAGACATCGCAGCACAGGCAGCCGAGCTCGGCGCCCAGGGTACCAGGAAGCATTTCCGCTCCTCGTCCGGCGAGATTTTCGATGGGTACTTCAGCGAAGGCCGTACCTGGAGCTTCAAGAAACACGACCTGCTGGATGCGCGGGCGCGGCGCTTGTTTGAGTCGGCGGCGCTGGCCTGCTCGGTCGATGCATACCCGTTCCAGGCACCGCTGACCCATAAAACTGGCCCCTGCGTGCTGACCGACGGGCACGAGATGCTGATGCTGTCGAGCTACGACTACCTTGGTCTTATCGGCGATCCGCGAATCGACGCGGCGGCGATCGAGGCAGTGAAGCGCTACGGCACGGGGACGGGCGGGGTGCGGTTGCTGACGGGCACGCTGGAGCTGCATCGCCAGACCGAGGAGGCGATCGCGCGCTTCAAGGGCACCGAGGCGGCGCTCACATTTACTTCAGGGTATGTGGCAAACCTGGCCGTCATTTCGTCACTGTTTGGACCGGCGGACCGGGTGATCGCGGACTCATTGTCGCATCGCAGCCTTATGGACGCCTGCCGGCTGGCCGGGGTGCAGGTGCAGAAGTTTGAGCATAACGACCCAGACTCCCTGCGTCATGAGATTGTGAATGGCCCGCCGGCGAACCGGACGCTGATTATCTCAGACGGCGTGTTCTCGATGGATGGCGATATCTGCCGGTTGCCCGAGCTGATCGCGATTAAGAAAGAGTTTGGCTGCTTCCTGCTGATGGACGAGTCGCATGCGACGGGCGTTCTGGGAGCAGGCGGCCGCGGCACGGACGAGCATTTCGGGATTGACACGGCCGATGTCGATATCTGGACCGGATCGCTGGCCAAGGCGATGCCCTCAGGCGGCGGCTTTGTGGCGGGATCGCGCGAGTTGATGATCTTTCTACAGCATGCGTCGGCGCCGTTTATCTTCTCGGGTGCGATGCCGGCCCCCTCGGCCGCGGCAGTGCTGGAGGCAATCCGCATCGTGGAGCGGGAGCCGCAGCGGGTCGACCGGATCCGCAGCAACGCGGAGTTTCTGCGGGGCGGGCTCCAGGCGCTGGGCTTTGATACGGGTCTGTCCGAGACCGCGGTCATCCCCCTGATGCTGTACGACGATACGCGCACGGCGCTGTTTGCACGCGAGCTGCGCAATCGCGGCATCCTGACCTCGCCGGTCATGTTCCCCGCTGTCGCGCAGGGTACCTCGCGGCTGCGACTGTGTGTGACCGCGGCCCACACGGAGCCCCAGCTGCAGTTTGCGCTGGATGTATTTGCGACGCTGCGTGACGCGTAACGGCGCTTCGCGGGCGAGCAAGCGCACCTGATGCATGCACTGGTAACAGGCGCGAGCGGATTCCTAGGCGGCCGGCTGGTCGAGCTGCTGACCGCCGGCGGGCACGCTGTGACGGTGCTCGCCCGACCGACATCACTCATGGCGGAAGCGCCCGGGGTAGAGGTACTGCGCACGGACTTCCACGCCGGCAGCGACCCACTGCTGGGGCCTGCGCTCGCGCCCATAACGCACGTCTTCCACTGCGCAGGCTGTTCCACCGACTGGGCGCCCGCTGCCTGGTATGAAGACGCCAATGTCGGCGCAGTCGCGGCCATGGTGCGGCTGGCCAGAGTGCACATGCCGGCGTTGCAGCGCTTTGTGCATGTAAGTACGACGGACGTGTACGGCTACCCTCGGATCGCAGGCGACGAGACCATGATGCCGTGCGATGTCCGCCTGCCGTATAACAGCACCAAGCTCCGCGGGGAAGCACTGGTGTGGCAGGCCGGGGCCGACGGGCTGCCGATCACCATCGTTCGTCCGGCGAGTATCTACGGACCGGGGGGCAAGGCATTTGTCACCGACATCGTTACGTTACTGCGCCAGCGCCTGATGCTGCTGGTGGATGGTGGGCGCGCGCCGGGCGGGTTCGTGTATGTGGACGATGTGTGTGAAGCGATGCTGCTGGCAGCGGAAGCCAGGGAGTCTGTCCGGGAGGCCTATAACATCAGCAGCGTGGATGCGCTGTGCTGGCGGGAGTACACGGAGAGACTTGCCCGGCTGCTGGGGCTGCCGATGCCGTGGCTGCAGCTACCGATGGGTGCTGCCATGGCTCTGGCGGCAGCAAGCGAAGTGCCGCACCGGCTGGGGGTGCCGGGCCGCCCACTGTTGACGCGACACGCGGTGTATCTGCTGGCGCGGGACCAGCAATACAGCACAGCGAAGGCAGCGGCGCAGCTGGGCTGGCGGCCGCGAACTTGTATCGAGGCTGGCCTGCAACGCGCGGTCGCTGGATTGTAGTCTGCAGGCAGCAGGTGCCCCCTTCTTTACGAGTTCTAAACACCTTCCTTGCGGACTTCTTACAGCTTTGACCCCAACAATGGATTGTGACGACGCCGCGCGCTAGGAGGCGACTACAGCCCATGTTGAAATCCGTTTCACTTACCCTTGCCATAAGTGCCGCTACCGCACTTTTCTCTGTCACGCCTGTGATTGCACAGGAACAGCAATCGGCGACTCCGGCTGTCGGAGCAAAGACCGGTACGAGCGAGCAGCCCTCGGCTGAAGTTTCAGAGCACTTTCTTACCCGATTGATCGACGCCTACAAGGAAGATTGGCACCCGACGCAAGCTGCGGGTCCGGCACCGCTGCGGCGCGGCTATGATGGGCCGCTCGATTCGGTGCCGTTCCCGAGCAGCGACTATTCGGTGGGTGGCACGCCCATCATCGGTGCGCCCGATACTCAGTCGTACATGCTGATGCAGGCGGTCAACGAGAACAAGGGCCGCATCAAGGTGTACGGGTGGGCGAACGGCGGCTTCGATGTAAGCACGTCGAACAAGGGGGATGGCGCGAATGCGCCCGCCGCTTACTACTACAACCCGAACCGCATTATCCCGGACCAGGAAGTGTTGTACATCGAGCGACTGCCGAACACGGTGCAGACCGATCATTTCGACTGGGGCTTCCGCGTGGCCCAGCTGTGGGGCCAGGATTACCGGTACACGACGTCCAAAGGTATCTTCTCGCAGCAGCTGCTGGCCAGGAATCACGAGTACGGGTATGACCCGGTGATGTTCTATATCGACTTATACTTTCCGCGCGTGGCGAAGGGCCTGAATATACGGATGGGGCGCTATATCTCGCTGCCTGATATTGAAGCGCAGCTGGCACCGAATAACTACACCTATTCGCACTCGCTGCTGTACACGATCGATCCGTACACGCAGACGGGCATTGTGGCCACGTTCAAGCTATCGGATCACTGGCTGTTACAGGCCGGCCTCTCGGGCGGCAACGACGTAGCGCCGTGGACCAAGGATGCGACCCCGACCGGCACGGCCTGCGTCGATTACACCTGGAGCAAGGGTGGAGACGCGCTGTATACCTGCGCCAACTCGTTCAACAAGGGCAATTACGCGTATAACAACGTGCAGAGCTACTATGAGACCTGGTACCACAAGATCAATGCGAAGTGGCATACAGATACCGAGACCTGGTACATGTACGAGCGGCATGTCCCGAATATCGGAGGCAATGTCGCGGACCCGATCAAGCCGGAGACGGGTGCCAATGGTGCCTTCTGCTCAGCAGGAGAGAAGACCTGTTTCGCCCCGGAAGCAGCGGTCGTGAACTATGTTGAGCATGAGATTAATACCCATAACTATCTCTCGATCCGCAACGAGTTCGTGGATGACATCAAGGGGCAGCGTACCGGGTACACGACCAAGTACTCGGAACACCTGATCAGTTACGGCCACTGGATTGGATCGACGGTGCTGTTTCGTCCGGAGCTGCGGTTCGAGCATTCGTACAACCTGCCGGCGTATGACCTCGGCACCAAGAAGTCGCAGTTTGTTGTGGCCGGGGATGTGACGTACCACTTCTAAGCCGCGGAGCGCGTGAAGGAGGCGAAGTGCGCCTCTTTCACGCGCTTTTTCGTTTCCAGGGCAAGACCGGCTGCGCGCCTGCCGGCCACTTCGTGACTTCTGCTCGTGGTGCTTGCACACTCTGCAGTTGTGGCCCTTCCGTTGGGCGGGAACGATTTTCCCTGAGGCAGAAGAAAAGGCGCGATGTGGAAAGGAGTGGCTAGCGCCAGGCTTTGAAGGCTAGTACGGCGTTTAAGCCGCCGAAGGCGAAGGAGTTGGAGAGGGCGATATCGACCTGCTGCTCGCGGGCCTGGTTGGGGATGACATCGAGGTCGCAGCAGGGATCCGGCTTGTTGTAGTTCGCGGTCGGGGGCAGGACGCCGTTTTGTAGCGCAAGGATGCTCGCCACGGCTTCGAGCGCGCCGGCTGCGCCCAGGGTGTGGCCGTGCATGGACTTGGTGGAGCTGACAGGCAGCGTACGGACGTGCTCGCCGAAAACCTGGTGGATGGCCTGGGTCTCGGTGCGGTCGTTGGCCTCGGTCGCGGTGCCGTGGGCATTGATATAGCCGACATCGCGCGGGGTGATCCCGGCATCGTCGATAGCCTGCTGCATGGCGCGTGCTGGGCCGCTGGCGGTCGGCTGGGTGATGTGGCCCGCATCGGCCGTGGCGCCGAAGCCGGTGATCTCGGCAAGCGGGGTCGCGCCACGAGCGAGTGCGCCTTCCAGCGTTTCAAGTACCAGGATGGCGCCACCCTCACCCACGATGAGTCCGCTGCGATCGGCAGAGAACGGCCGGCAGGTATCGCGGCTGATGACGCGCATGGCTTCCCAGGCTTTCATGCCGCCGAGGAAGAGCGGTGCTTCGCTGCCGCCGGCGATGGCCGCGGGCACGGCGCCGGAGCGTACCAGGTGGAAGGCCTGCCCGATGGCGTGAGCAGAGGACGCGCAGGCGGTCGAGATGGTGTAGGCGTGACCCTGCAGTCCCCAGCGCATGGTGATGTGGCTGGTACCGGCATTGCTCATGCCGAGCGGAATGGTGAGTGGGTGCACGCGGGTGCGGTGGTTATGGAACAGCTCCCAGTAGCCGTTTTCTTCAGCTCCCCGGCCGCCCATGCAAGAGCCGGTAATGACGGCGGTGCGCTCGCGCAGCTCATCGGTGAACTCGATGCCAGACTGCGCGATGGCTTCCTGCGCGGGCAGCATGGCGAATTGCGCAAAGCGATCCATGAACGAGAGCTCACGGGCTTCGAAGTGATCTTCCGGTTTGTAGTCGCGTACTTCCGCGACATTCTCGAAGCGCAGCGGAGCGGCTTCGACGCGGTTCAGCGAGTTGTTCAACGAGCCGATGCCGCTGCGGCAGTGCGTCAGCGAATCCCAGAACTGCGTGGCATTGTGTCCAAGTGCGCTGATGACGCCGAGACCTGTAACGGCGACGCGGTGCGGGCCACCCACGCTATTCGCCCGTCTTCGGTTTGGCGGGGGTCTGCAAGGCGCTTACGGGAAGGGCTTCGAGCGCAGTGGGGCTCCCTTTGGGGAAATGCGGGGCGGGAAGCCCGGCGTCCCTGGACGCGACGATAGTGGACACGCCGTCTACCATCTGCGGGATGCTGCTTACCTGCTTCGCATCCTCGTCGTCGATCTCGATGTCGAACTCGCTTTCCAGGTCAAAGAGGATATTCAGGCGATCCAGGGAGTCGATGCCCAGCGCTTCAAAGGTGCTGTCCGGCTTCACCGTTTCCAACGGAATCCGTTTGGTCGTGGCGATGACGCGTAGTACACGATCCTGGATCGACTCGGGCATAGTCCTCTATTTCGCCTTGCAGGCAGCGTGTGAATCCAGATGGGGGCCAGGTCTCAGCGTCCCCACTTGGACAAACCCTGATTTTACCCCCAAGTTGCAGGCATCGTCGTTCCGGCCCATGTCTATCTTTCGGACTATAGCCGCTCGCTGGTCCTGCGGCTACTGGCCGGTCTCGAAGTGATGCTCAAGCGCAATGCGCACGAGCTGGGCGCGGGTACGGACGCCGGTCTTGGCAAAGAGCTGTTGCAGAACAGCTTTGACGTAGCCCTCGGAGATACCCAGCTGGGCGGCAATCTCCTTGTTGGCCAGCCCGGCAAAGACCCCGCGGAGCACGGCGCGTTCCCGCTCGGAAAGCTGCAGGGCCGGGGCGCGGCGGGCTTCCTCGTGGCGTGCGGCCTCAAGCAGGCGGGAGAGTGAGCTGGAGGAGAGCAGGGCTTCGCCGCGCAAGACAGCGCGGATGGCAGCGACGAGCTCGGTGGGTGGCGCGTGCTTGAGGAACAGGCCGCTGGCGCCGGCTTCGAGCGCCCGCACCGTATCACCGGGGCTCATGCCGGCGGTGACCATGAGCACCTTGCCGGCGAAGCCAGCGGCGCGTGCCCCGCCGAGGAAGAGGAAGCCGTTCTCCTCGCCGAGGTCGAAGTCGAGCAGGATGAGGTCGGGCGGCTGGCCGGCAGCATGGAGAGACGCCAGGGCCTGCAGGGCTTCCGCGGTCGAGGAACACTGGGCGGCGATGTGGAGGTCTGGCTCCTCGGCGAGCAGGCGGCTGAGGCCTTCGCGGAAGAGGAGGTGATCGTCGAGCAGCAGCAGGCGGATCGGGGCTGCGTCTGGTGAGGTCATGGGCGGGAGCTGCCTGCGGAGTCAGGGCGGGAGGCGGCGAGCAGCTCGACGACAAAGGTCGCGCCGGCGCCGGGAAGGCCGGGCTGGTAGTGGAGATCGCCCGAGAAGGAGCGCATGAGGGCGCGGGAAAGATAAAGGCCGAGGCCGGCGGCGCGGGCCTGCTGCTGGAAGGGCTTGAAGAGGAACTCGGGATGGGGAACGCCGGGCCCGGTGTCGGCGACGATGATGAGCACTCGGCCGGCGGAGGGAAGGTCACCGGCCAGGCCGCCGCGGGCCAGGCCGGCGGGTTCCATTTGCACGCGCAGGGTGAGCGAGCGTCGGCCTCCGGGTGGGGTCGCTTCCAGCGCATGCTGGCTGTTCTTGACCAGGTTGAGCAGGACCTGGAGCAGGCTTTGGCGGTCGGCGAGCACCATGGGCAGCTCACGCGCCGCATCGCGCGAGACCTCCCAGTGCAGGGTAATTTCCTCCTCGCGCAGGGCGGACGCGATGATGATCTGCACTTCTTCGAGGAGGGAGTGGAGATCGATCGCGGCCATCTGGTTGGCGGCCTCGCGGAGCTCGACGGCGGCGATGCGCTCGAGTGCCAGCACCAGGGTGCCCAGGGCTTCGAAGTCTTTGGAGCCGGCGAGCGAGCCGTTGGCAAGGCTGGTGCGGCGGAGGTTTTCGTGGACGACGGCGATGGCCGCGCAGACATTGCGGACTTCGTGGGAGACCGCGCCGACCAGGATGCGGGAGCCGGTCAGGAGTTGGTGAAGGCTGGCTTCCTCACGGTCGCGGAGGTCCTCTGAAGTATCGGCGACAAAGACGGCCAGCCGTGGCCCGGTGCTGGTGACGTAGGTAGAGAACCAGAGGTCGGCCTGGAAGATTTCGCCAGTGGCGCGGTGCCCGCGGCACTGCATGGCGGTGTGGAAGACCGGGTCGCCGGGTGCGGGAGCGCGCAGGGTAGGCAGCTCCAGCAGCGGTGGCAGGAAGGGCGCGAAGGACCTGCCGGCAAGCTGCCCGCGGTCCAGCGCGAAGAGGCGGTCGGCGGCTTCGTTGGCCAACAGCACGGTACCGGCAGCGTCAGCGGTGAACACGGCGACAGGGCTGTTTTCAACCAGGACACGGAGCTGTTCCTCGGCGTCCTGGCGCGCGGCCATCTGCTGCTGCAGCACGGCGAGGTTGGTGGAGGAGGCGCGCCGGTTGAGGACGGTGGCGTGGACAAAGAGTGCGGCGCCGGCAAAGGAGCTGAAGTAGAGGATGTCGCGCGGGATGCCGGAAAGCAGGTCCCATGGATAGCCATCAAAGCACTCGGCCAGGAAGCTGCAGAGGAGGGCGAGCAGCAGCAGCGGCACGCGGGGGAGCACGGTCGCGGTCAGAGCCATGGGCAGCAGGTAGAGCCAGCCAAGAGGAACGGCGTCGCTGACCAGCCAATCGAGCAGAGCGATGGCGGCGGCAAGTGCGGCGGCCTGCGCCAGGGCGAGAAGCAGGGGGCGACGCGCGAGGAAGCGGAATCGCTGTCGAGAAAACAGCAGCGAGCGCCGTACGGGCAGGTCGGGGGCGCCGGGTTGGGGCGGTACGTGGAAGCCTGGAGCAGCCATGGGAAGCAGGGAAAGCACGGGCGTTGTGCCGCCTGCTGCGAGTATCTGTCGCCCCGGCGACCGGCGGTGGCCTGTGACCGAAAGATAGTTCAGGGTGCTTCGCGGGCAGAGCCTTTTGCCCGTGGAGGAGCGTCAGTGACGGATAGGCCAGGCGAGAAGGAGGAGTAGCGGGTGCCGAAGCGCGGATGGCGCTTGCAACTTCTTTACGGAGTTCTTGCAACTTCCTGACGGTGTGGCCGCTAGCCTGAGAAGGTTAGCCAAAAGATAGCCGGGGAGCTCGCGGGCCCGACGAATAGACTGGGGGCTGTGTCCAACGCTTTCTCGACAGGTCGGGAAGGGCTGGCGCTGCCGCATTGTTGTCCCCGGCCCAGCCGCTGGCGAGGGCTTGCTCCGCGCGTGCTGGGCCAGCGTATCGCGCCGAAAATGACTTATCAAGCAAGGAGCACAATCTGCGCTACTCCTCGACAGCGAAATTTCGCCCGGCGTTTGGCCTCGTTGCTGTGCTGGCCCTGCTGCTGCCGGGCTGCGACAGCAAGAAGCGCGACCAGAATGCGGAAGCGCCGCCAGCGACGGGTAGTGTCGTGACTGCGGGGGATGGGGCGCTGGTGCACCTGGACCAGCCGGACCTGTTTCCCCTGGTCGAGGCTGGGAGCTACCAGGCGACCTCGAGCCTGAATGTTACCGGGCAGGTGCAGCCGGATGTGTCGCGGGAGATCCCGGTGATTTCGCTTGCGAATGGGCGTGTCGTTGCGACGCATGTGCGGCTGGGCGACTACGTGCACAAGGGCCAGCTGGTGCTGGAGGTGCAGAGCACGGACGTGACGGGCGCGTTCAGCCAGTACCTGAAGGCTGTCAACGACGAGCGGCTGGCGCGGACACAGCTGGACCGTGACAACCTGCTGTACACGCATGGCGCGATCCCGCAGAGCCAGGTCGAGATCGCGCAGGATGCGGAGGATGACGCGCTGGCGGACCTGAAGGCAGCCGAGCAGCAGCTGCATGTGCTGGGGGTCGATCCGAAGCACCCCGGGGAGACGGTCAAGGTGGTGGCGCCGGCTTCCGGCTTCGTCATTCAGCAGAATGTGACCGAGGCCTCGAGCGCGGGCAATGGCATTGCCGGGACGCCGAATGCGTTTGTGATCGCGGACCTGTCGCATGTGTGGGTGATGTGTGACGTGTATGAGAACGACCTGGCGACTGTGCATACGGGCGAGTCGGCGGACATCCGGCTGAGCGCTTTTCCGGGCCGCCTGGTGACGGGCACGGTGGGCGAAGTCGGCGCGATTCTGGACCCGAACATCCGGACTGGCAAGGTGCGTGTGCAGGTGCCGAACCCCGGCTTCTTTATGCGCGTGGGCATGTTTGCGACGGCCACGTTCCATGGCCGCTCGCTGCAGACGCATGCGTCGGTGCCGGCGACCTCGATCCTGCACCTGCACGACCGGGACTGGGTGTACGAGCCGGCTGGCAACGGACAGTTCCGGCGCGTGAGCGTCACTGGCGGCGACATGCTGCCGGGCGGCCTGCAGGAGATCACAAGCGGCTTGAACCCGGGGCAGCAGGTGGTACGCAACGCGCTTGAGTTGCAGAACACGGCGGCGCAGTGATCCAGTTTTTCTGCCTGCAGGGCGTCACCCAAGCCAAGCCAGACAAGCGCAGAGCCGGGGGTCGAGCATGATTCGCGGCATTGTCGACTTCGCGCTCAACAACCGGTTCATCGTTCTGATTCTTGCGGTGCTGCTGTTTGCCTGGGGCTGCGTGTCGTTCCACAACCTGCCGGTGGAGGCCTACCCGGACGTTGCGAACAACTACGTCACGATCCTGACGCAGTGGCCGGGGCGTGCCGCCGAAGAGGTCGAACAGCAGGTGACGGTGCCGCTCGAGATCTCGATGGCGGGCATCCCGCACATGTCGGCGCTGCGGTCGACGTCGCTGGCCGGCCTGTCGGCGCTGAACATGGTCTTCGACGATGAGTCAGTCAATGACTGGAACCGCGAGAAGGTGCTGGAACGGCTGTCGCAGGTCACGCTGCCGGCGGGGCTGCAGCCCCAGATCGGGACAGACTGGAGCCCGGTCGGGCAGATTTATTGGTACACGGTCGAGAGCACGAACCCGGCGTACGACAATATGGAGCTGAAGTCGATCGAGGACTGGACGCTCGAGAAGCAGTTCAAGTCTGTGCCCGGGGTGGTGGACGACTCGAGTTTTGGCGGCAAGACGAGGGAGTACCAGGTCCACCTGGACCCGGACCGGCTGATTGCCTACGGGCTGTCGCTGGCCCAGGTAGAGCAGCAGCTGCAGAGCAACAATGTGAATGCCGGCGGCTCCTTCATCGAGGAGGGTGCGCAGCAGATCAATATCCGGGCAGTAGGCCTGTACACCGATGTAAAGAGCATCGAGAACACGATGCTGAAGACGCAGGCCGGCACGGCGCTGCGCGTGCGCGACATCGCGACGGTGTCAGAAGGCTCAAAGATCCGGCTGGGGCAGATTGGGCGCACTATCCATCGGCCGGACGGCACGCTGGTCGACAACCCGGACACAGTCGAGGGCGTGGTCGCGCTGCAGAAAGGCGACAACTCGGATGCAGCGCTGGTGGGCATCCATGCCAAAACCGACGAGCTGAACCAGCGCCTGCTTCCGCCCGGCGTGAAGGTGGTCAAGTTCCTGGACCGCTCGGACCTGCTGGAGCTGACCACGCACACGGTGCTGCACAACCTCACCGAGGGCATCATCCTGGTGATCGTGATCCTGTTCGTCTTCCTCGGCAATGTACGGGGCGCGATCATTGTGGCGATCACGATCCCCTTTGCGCTGCTGTTTGCCTCGATCCTGCTCGACGCGGCGCATATTCCGGCCAACCTGCTGTCGCTGGGTGCGCTGGATTTCGGCATGGTGGTCGATGGCGCGGTGGTGATGGTCGAGAATATTGTGCGGCACCTGGGGCACAACCAGGACTCGAAGCAGCGGCCGATCGACCTGATCCGGGATGCGGCGCACGAGGTACAGCGGCCGGTTTTTTATGCGATAGGCATCATTATTACGGCGTACCTGCCGATCTTTACCCTGCAGGCGGTGGAGGGCCGGCTATTCCGCCCGATGGCCTGGACGGTGGCATTCGCGCTGCTGGGCGCGCTGACTTTTTCGATGATCATCGCGCCGGTGTTATCGAGCTTCTTCTTTCCGCGGGGCACGACGGAGTGGGAAAACCCGGTGCTGGTGTGGGTCATAGCCCGGTACCGCCGGTCGGCGCAGTGGGCCATTGAGCATCGCGCGGTTACCGTCGGGATTGCCGGCCTGGCGCTGCTGGCCACCTTGTTCATGGGAGCGAGTGGCGTGATCGGCTCGGAGTTTCTGCCCCACCTGGATGAAGGCGCGATCTGGGCCCGCGGCACGCTGGCGCCGTCGACCGGTCCCGATGAAGGCGTCGACGTAATGCAGCGCGCGCGGCTGATCATGGCCAGCTTCCCGGAGGTGACGCAGGTGGTGAGCCAGGTAGGCCGGCCGGATGACGCGAGCGACGTGACCGGTTTTTTCAACACGGAATACTTTGTCGATCTGAAGCCCAAGGCGCAGTGGCGTCCTGTCTTTGGCGAGGACAAGGATGAGCTGATCGGCGCGATCGGTCGCCAGCTGAGCGTGATGCCGGGCGTGATCTGGAATTTCTCTCAGCCTATCTCGGACAACGTCGAGGAAGCGGTGAGCGGCGTGAAGGGCGAGCTGGCGGTGAAGGTGTATGGGAACGACCTGCGCACGCTGGAGGCGACGGCGCAGCGGATTATGGATGCGATGGGCCATGTACGGGGCGTTGCCGACCTGGGACTGTTCCGGGTGATCGGCCAGCCGAACCTGAACTACACGGTGAACCGGGTGGCGGCGGCGCGGTACGGCATCAATGTCGCGGATGTACAGGATGCGATCCAGAATGCGGTAGGCGCGGCACCGCTGACGCAGGTACTGGATGGCGAGGCGCGCTACGACCTGACGATGCGCTACCAGGCGAAGTATCGCGACACGGAGGAGGCGCTGGACCGGATCCTGCTGCTGTCTTCGAGTGGCGAGCGGGTGTCGCTGGCCCAGCTGACCAACGTGAAGACGCTGGATGGGGCGGAGGAGATCTACCGCGAGGGCGGTATCCGCTACGTGGCGATCAAGTACAGTGTGCGCGGGCGCGACCTGGGCTCGACAGTCGAGGAAGCGATCAAGACTGTGGGCCGCGAGGTGAAGCTGCCGCAGGGCTACAAGCTGGAGTGGGCGGGGGAGTACCAGAGCCAGAAGCGGGCATCGAAGCGCCTCGCACTCGTGCTGCCGATCACGATCTTTGTGATTCTGCTGATTCTGTATGCCATGTTCGGCTCGTTCAAGTGGGCGCTGCTGATCATGGGCAATGTGGCGATGGCGCCATTCGGGGGCATGCTAGCGCTGCTGATCACGGGCACGCACTTCAGCGTGTCATCGGGCGTGGGCTTTCTGGCGCTGTTTGGCGTCTCGGTGCAGACCGGCGTGATCATGCTGGAGTACATCAACCAACTGCGGGTGAATGGCAAGTCAGTGGAGGAAGCAGCAATTGAAGGGGCGGTGCTGAGGCTGCGGCCGATCATGATGACGATGCTGGTGGCAACGCTGGGCCTCCTGCCGGCGGCGACCTCGCACGGTATCGGGTCTGACTCGCAGCGGCCGTTCGCGATTGTGATTGTGGGCGGACTGATCGGGGCGCTGCTGCTGAGCGTGTTCCTGCTGCCTACCTTATATGTGTGGATCGCTAGGCCCGGGGACAAGCTGCCGGAATCGCGGCACGAGTTGGAGGTTTGATGACCGGTATCCAGAGAACCCGCCGGGGAACGAGCCTGCTCTCGCTTGCTGCTGCACTTCTCAGCGCTTCGCTGATGCCGCCGGCGCGGGGGCAGGGCGCTGTGCCGCCGGCGCCTGGGGCTGCGAACAGGCCGGGGCAGGCCGGCTCCCCGAGTCAGAACCTGCCCCAGGCGCCACCGCCGCCGTCCCCCGTCCCGGGGCAAAGCGGCTCGAACAAGGGTGGGCTGACAACGATTGCGCCGCCGCCGCCACCGCCGCCTGATCCGCGCAAGAATCCTCCCGCGCTGCCGGGAGCACTGACGCTGCAGCAGGTATTGACGCTTGCCAATGCGCAGAACCCGACGCTGCTGGCGGCGCGGCAGAACCTGGAAGCGACGCGGGCGCAGGAGATCCAGGCGGCGCTGCGTGTGAATCCGAACTTCGGACTGAATGGCTCGAACGTATCGCTGCCTGCGGAGGGCGCGTCCAATCCGTACGCCTATGCAGCGCAAGTGTCCCGCTTATTTGAGCGGGGAGAAAAGCGGCGGTGGCGGGTGGACGGAGCGCGTGCGACGACGGCGCAGACAGCAGCCCAGTTGCGCGACCAGGAGCGCAACACGGTGCTCGCCGTGAAAACGTCTTTCATCGCTATGCTGATCGCGAAGGCAGCGGTGTCGCTTTCGGATGCCAACCTCGTCGACTTTCGCCGCGAGGTGGAGATCAATAATGACCGCTACAAGGCCGGGGATATAGGCAAGCTGGACCTTGAGCGGCTGGACCTGCAGCTAGCGCAATTTGAGAGTGACCACTCTGCGGCAGTGATCAATCTTAGGCAATCAAGCGACCAGCTGCAGACGCTGATTGGAGTGGAGAACCCGAAGCCCACTTTCGACATTGTTGGCGACATCGTGCCCCCCGACGTGCCGCTTGACCTGGCCAGCCTTGATGCGAGGGCGCTCGCAGCCCGGCCGGACTACCAGGCTGCAATCGCAGGCGTTGCGGTGGCGGATGCCGGCGTAAAGCTGGCTTACGCGAATGGCACGGCGGACCCTACGCTGGAAGGTGAGTACGACCGCAGTGGCACATACAACTCTGCGGGGTTCAACATCAACATTCCGATCCGCATCTTTGACAAGAACCAGGGCAACAAGAAGACCAGCGAGTTCGCTGCCCAGCAGAGCCGGTTTGCCGTAGTCGCGGCGAAGAACCAGGTGTTGTCGGATGTGGACCAGGCGTGGATCGGGTACACCGAGTCACGGTCGCTCGCGGCTCGCTACAACTCGCATTATCTGGATGAGGCAGGCGACGTGCTGACGATTGCGCAGTTTGCCTATGAGCATGGGGGGTTGGCACTGATTGACTACCTGGATGCGCTGCGCGACTCGCGCTTGACGACCGCGAATGCGCTGCAGGCATACCAGTCGACCTGGCTCGCGATCCACCAGTTGTCGTTCGCGGCGGCGACCGAGGTTGCGCCTTAGGCAAGACCGCCTGTGAGGCGGGCAGCCACTTCGTGGCGGGTTCTTGTCTCGGGCTTTGGTCGGCCCCGCGTCTCAGGGGCGAGACGTGGGGCACCCTGCTGGAGCCTGCGGCTACCCCTTCCAGGCAAGGTCGCTGACGGTTTCGATCGGACGTACCAGCGCTGCCCTGGTGGAAGTGTCCAAGGTTTGCTGATAAAGTTGGATTGCTGTTACCACTCGTGGTTACCCGCGCCCGTGCGTCTTTTCTAAGACTGGAACGTCATTGCAGTCTCCTAGTCCTGCATGCTCGTGGTGCGAGGTCCCCATTGCAGCGGAGAGTCATCAGCCTGGTTCGGAGCTCGCTGGTCCGTCGTGCCCGGCCGGGCGACGGCACGCAAACGCTGCAGGATGCGTTGCTGGAGCGCATCGGGGCTCCGGGCGAGGGCGGAGCCGGGGGTAAGAGGTCTCTGCACGTCCTCCATGTCATCAACCGGCTGACCCCCACCGATGGTGGCCCGCCCGAGATGTTGCGGCACCTCGCGGCAAACTACCTGGCCATCGGTGACACGCTGGAGGTAGCGAGTCTGGATGACCCACAGGCACTCTATCTGCAGCACTGCCACTTCCCCGTGCATGCATTTGGACCAGCGCGATCGAAGTACGGGTTCTCGCGTGCGCTGCTGCGCTGGCTTCATGAAAACGCCCACCGCTTTGACCTGATTGTCATCAACAACGTCTGGTTATTTCCGGCGGTGGCAGCGTGGCTGGCCGCGATGCGCTCCGGGGTACCCTACGCGGTTTTTACCCACGGAGCTCTCGATGTGTTCTTCAAGAAGCGCTACCCGCTGAAGCACTTGAAGAAGATGCTGTACTGGCCACTGCAGTACCAGATCCTGAAGAATGCCTCGGCTGTGCTGTTTACCAGCGAGCTGGAGAGGGAGCTGGCGCTGGCGAGTTTCCGGCCCAACCGGTGGACCAGCGTGGTTGTCCCGTATGGAACGAACCGGCCGGAGGGCGATCCCGGCCACCAGTTGGAAGCCTTTTACGACGCGGTGCCCGAGCTGCGGGGTCGGCGCTTTTTACTGTTCCTTTCGCGGATCCATGAGAAGAAGGGAATCGACCTGCTGATCGAGGCCTTTGCGCTGGTAGCCGCAAAATATCCTGAGATCGACCTGGTGATTGCGGGTCCTGACCAGATGCAGCTGCAAGCCAAGCTGGAGGCCCAGGCGACGCGCGCGGGTATTTCGCGGCGCATTTACTGGCCAGGGATGCTGCTGGGGGCGGCGAAGTACGGAGCGTTTCGTGCGGCCGAGGCCTTTGTTCTGCCGTCGCACCAGGAGAACTTCGGCATCGTGGTGGCCGAGGCGCTGGCATGCGGGACGCCGGTGCTGATATCAGACCAGGTCAATATCTGGCGCGAGATCCGCGACAACCAGGTGGGCCTGGTGGAGCCGGACACGCTGGAAGGCACGGCGCGGCTGCTGTATCGCTGGCTCGAGATGTCGCAGGACCAGCAGAGGACCATGGCGGCGGCGGCGGAGGGAGTGTTTCAGCGCCGGTTCTCGCTGCGCCGTTCCGCCGAGTCGATCCATGCGTTGGGCGAGATATTGAAGGCCGGAGACGAGTCGGTCGTCTGATGCGTGCCCCCGC